>JAPOOY010000147.1 GCA_026713205.1 Bdellovibrionales bacterium | reverse complement strand
GCTGTTAGATCAACAGAAAAATACTTAATAATTTCCCTAAATTTAGCCTCAGAAATCCTTGAACGAATAAAATACTTGTTTTTCATAGTGATAACAATAAGTTAGCTAACATTTTAGCTCCCTTAAGTCATCATGAACCTATTATTAATAAATAACCGGTGGCAAGTTTTAGTTGTTTTGAAAAACCTTATTTGAAAATTCCCGTTAAAATCCCGTTAAAAGACATTTTTTCCTGAAAAACTCTAGTGTTTACAAGGGTTTAGGAACCAAGTGGCGGGGTGGACGGGACTTGAACCCGCGGCCTCTGCCTTGACAGGGCAGCGTTATAACCAACTTAACTACCACCCCCCTACTAACAGACCTTTTTAGTATATCACAGGACAATTGGCAATATCTGCTGAAACTTTAATTGATAAGAACCTCAATCTAAAGTTAGAACTCAGATTATTTCTAAAAAATAAACAAAAGTCCAAAGAAATACTCTATCGGTCTGATTTTTGGGGATTTTAAAAAACTCCCGCTTTTACGGGAATAATACAAAGAGAACCCTTTTTGTGGAAAGACGAGGAATTTCCAAACGGATTATGCCACCTGATACTATCTCTTTTCTGCAAAAAAATGAATAACAGAGCACTTTGACAAAATAAGCCGAACCCAAAACTAGCCTTTTTGTTATATAGTGCATAATCAACTTGATTTTATTCCTATCCTCTGTGAGTAAAGAATAAAGCTAATGTATGAAGCAAACGATGAGCTGCTAAGAAGCCATCTTTATATGAATGTCATTAACTCCTTGGAAAAGGCCGGGGAGCATATCACCATTAACAGAAATGTATTGGAACGGTTGAAAAAACCCAGAAGAGCTATTCGGGTTTCCATTCCTGTCCGCATGGACGATGAAAGAGTGGAAGTCTTTAACGGCTACCGCGTGCAACATAATCACACCTTAGGGCCTTTCAAAGGAGGTATCCGTTATCATGCCTCTGTAAGTATGGGAGAGGTGGCGGCTTTGGCAAGTCTGATGACTTATAAAAACTCTCTCCTTAATTTGCCCTTAGGGGGAGCCAAAGGCGGTGTCCAGGTGGATCCCTCTGTCCTATCTAAAGTGGAATTAGAGGCTTTAACGCGTCGTTTTACCTCTGAATTGTCCCCTTTTATCGGTCCTGATAAAGATATTCCCGCTCCTGATGTGGGAACAGACTCTGAAACCATGGCCTGGATGTTGGACACTTTTTCTCTGGAATCAGGATTTTCCCAGACCGGAGTGGTCACAGGAAAACCCGTTGAAATTGGAGGCTCCAGGGGACGAGATTCCGCCACAGGTTTAGGAGTGGTATATATTGCTGAAAAAACCCTTGAAACGATGGATAGGAGCCTTTCCGGAGCCTCTATCGCCATTCAGGGATTTGGTAAGGTGGGAATGCATGTGGGTATTGAAGCCCATGCCTTGGGAGCTAAAATTGTAGCTATTAGTGATGTTAAGGGGGGAATCTACAATCCGAACGGTATTCATATTAGTGAACTCCTCCGCTATATGAAGAAAAACAAATTTGTAAAAGACTTCCCTGAAACCACACCCATCTCCAATGAGGAACTCCTTTCCCTGGATGTGGATGTCCTTTGCCCCTGCGCTCTGGACGCTGTGATTCATGAAAAAAACATGCATAATATAAGAGCGAAAATTATTGTGGAGGGAGCCAACGGCCCTCTCACTCCGGAAGCTTCCGAACACCTGACCCGGAGTAATGTTTTGGTTGTTCCTGATATATTGGCAAATGGAGGTGGAGTGGTGGTCAGCTATTTTGAATGGATTCAAGATATAGGTTGGCTTTTTTGGTCAGAACAGGAAGTCAGAAATAGATTAAAGGAAATTATGACCAATTCCTTTAAAAAGGTATGGAATTTTTCCAGAACATACCAATCCAAGGAAAATAAATACAACCTCCGACTGTCCGCCATGTCCGTGGCTCTCCTGCGCTTGGAAAAGGCCATGAAACTCCGAGGTCAGGCTTGGTAAAGCCCTGGCTCTGGTTACCTTCAAAATGGACCCACACTCTCACCCCTCTGGCTATCCGGTTATTGAGTCAATACTATCCCTCCACCCCTCTGGCCTGGAAAGCTTTTCAATGGAAGAATCTTCATTTTCCAAATCCGTTGGGAACTGCGGGAGGAATAGACAAAAACGCTGTTAATACAAATCATTGGCAAAATCTGGGAGCGGGATTTTGTGAAGTTGGCACTATCACCCCTCTTCCCCAAACCGCCAATCCGGGAAAAAACCTGGATCGCAGTTTAAAATATCAATCCCTATGGAATTATCTGGGCTTTCCCAATAAGGGACTGACTTTTGCAGAAAAACAACTGGCCACTCAACAGAAAAAAACCAAAATCCCTTTATTTATCAACTTAGGTAAAAATCGGAACACTCCCCTTTCCCTGGCTCACAAGGATTATATGGAGGGAATAAAAACACTTCATCCTTTCGCCTCCGCCTTTGTCATCAATATCAGCAGCCCCAACACAAAAGATTTAAGAGCTTTATTTGAGGATCGTTTTCTGCTTCCTTTTTTAAAAAACCTGAAAAATACCACTGAACAAGTTTCCCCCGGAAAGCCTTTGATTTTAAAACTAAGTCCGGACCTGGAGGATTCAGAATTTGCCCGCGTGATTGACTGTTCTCTTAAGGCCGGGATGGATGGATGGTGCCTTTGCAATACTACAATTCACCGCCCTATTCAAAATCTCTTTCCGGAGAAAGGAGGAATGTCAGGAAAACTCTTAGCAAAAAGATCGCTTTCTTTACTGAAAAATTTAAAACAACACTTAGGCTCTCCCTCAGATAAATTGATTATTTCCTGTGGAGGAGTATTAACACCGGAAGATGTTTTGGAGCGTTTAAATGAAGGGGCAAACCTGGTGCAAATTTATTCCGCCTTAGTGTTCAATGGTCCTTTGTTCTTTCGTTCCGTCTTTAAACATCAGAAAATATCTGCTGAAATTAAACAAACTTTGAAGAATTGATAAAATACTTAAACCCGCAGTATAATTCTTAAACTTATTCCATCCGGTAATTGGGAGCTTCCTTTGTTACGGTCACATCGTGAATATGGGATTCTTTTAAGCTTTGTTGTGTCAGGCGAATAAACTTTGCTTTTTGTTGAAGTGTTTTAATGTCCGGTGATCCCGTATAGC
>JAPOOY010000186.1 GCA_026713205.1 Bdellovibrionales bacterium | reverse complement strand
TCAACAGAAAAATACTTAATAATTTCCCTAAATTTAGCCTCAGAAATCCTTGAACGAATAAAATAATTGTTTTTCGTAGTGATAAGAATATGTTAGCTAACATTTTAGCTCCCTTAAGTCATCATGAACCAAAAGAAATGAGCCATCTCTGCTTAAGCTATAAAGATAAACACTTTCACTTCTCCATCGTTTGTCCTTTCCGAAATCAACTACAGCCTGCTCGTAATTAGTCTCCAAATGATCTCTTGCGGCTCTCACAAAATCTTCAAGACTACTGTCATCATTTACTTCACTTGCCGTAATTTGTGATCCCCCGCAAGATATAAGCGCCCCACCAAAAAAGAGAAGGCTAAAAAAGAAACCAATAATTTGAGAAATCTTCATAAATCCCCCCTTTTTAAAGTTCTTTCACTCTACTTGCCAAACAGGAAAAAGATCAAGAAAGAAACCGATACAAAACAGACTAAAGCCTTAAATCTTTCTTGGTGGTCCATTCATAGACTATCAGTCGCTCTTAAGCACGCTGAATTTGCGCCAATTTCTTTTACACGCCTGGTAAACAGGTTATACTCCCATTGTGAAAATCACAAAACAGGAACCCCTTAAACCCTGGAGTTGGTGGCGAACCGGCGGACCGGCTGAGTTTTTTTGTCAGCCGGAGAATCCGGAAGAATTGAAAGAAGCCCTTTCCTGGGCGCATAAAAAAAATCAGGAAGTTTCCGTTTTGGGAGGGGGAACGAATGTCCTTATTAGTGATGAAGGTGTCAAGGGATTGGTGATTTCCACAAAAAAACTTTCCACTCTTCATATTAAAGAGGAAAAAGAAACCTTAAAAATATCGGCGGAAGGAGGGGTTTTAAAATCAAACCTTTGTGTCGCCTTTCGGAAATATCATCTGGCTCCGGCTTTGTTTTTGTCAGGACTTCCGGGAGATGTGGGAGGAGGTGTGGTAATGAATGCCGGAGTGGGCGCGGATTTTCCTTCCGAGTTTTCCCAAATTGTGGAATGGTTTGAGGTGATGACTCATCAGGAAATAAAACATTATAATCAAAAAGAAATTGAATGGGGCTACAGATGGACATCAGGCTGGAAACCGGGGGTTATTTACAAAGTTAGCTTCTCCTGGCCTTTGGAGAAAGAGGAAAATTTAAACCAAAAAATAAAAACATCCCTAAAAAAACGACGGGCCTCTCAACCCTTAAGCCAGCCCAGTTGCGGCTCGGTTTTTAAAAATCCCAAAGGGCAATTTGCCGGAGAATTGATTGAAAAATCCGGATTGAAGGGATTACAAAAAGGGTCTGCCATGATCTCGGAAAAGCATGGCAATTTTATTGTCAATCTGGGAAATGCCTGCTCAAAAGACATTGATCATTTAATTCAAACTATCCAATCTGAAGTGAAAAATAAGTTTAACATCTCCCTGGAGACAGAAGTGCATTACCTTGGCAAATGGAAAAACAGAGAGCGTTTTTATAAAACTTAAGAAAATCACACTGAGTGGGATTAAATTTTTGGGTTTTTTAGCTGGAAGAAGGATTACACCTTCCATTAAGTGAAGAGGGGGGTCAAAAGTTCAAACATGCGTTTTGCCACAGAGCGGCTTACAGCCGCATCTGTGTCAAATCCGAACTCACTTTTGACCCCCCTCTTCACTTAATGGAAGGCCAACTTCATGCCAGTGGAAAACACAAAACT
>JAPOOY010000108.1 GCA_026713205.1 Bdellovibrionales bacterium | reverse complement strand
TATGAGTGTGCTGTTTTAATATCTAACGATACAGATTTAAAAACTCCATTATTGCGTGTAAAAAGAAAATTAAAAAAACTTGTTGGCGTTATAAGTCCGCACAAATGGGTCCATATAGATTTACAGAAATCCGCAAGATTTCATAAAACCATTTCTAATAAAGTTTTGGAACAATGTCAGTTTCCGGAAAAAATGAAAGATGCAAAAGGAGAGTTTTTCTGTCCTCCAAAATGGAAACGAGAAAAATAAGTTTTTTTAATAGCTCCTTGTTTTATGCTCTTGACTTATTTTGAAAAACACCAATACTGAGTAATGATATCCCCACTTGTTTCGGTGAGTGGGTGCGGGCGGGCGAAAGCCCGCTTTTGCTTTCTTTAGGTTATGAAAAGAACTATTGTTTATATTGATGGCTTCAATCTTTATTACAGCTTAAAGAATACCTCCTTCAAATAGGGGTTCGGAAGGGAAACATCTAAAAGCCCGCAAAATTCAAACCGGATCCTATGATTCAGAATAAGAATCGCAAACTCTGATAAGTTAAAACGGCCGCCACATACGCTACGAGATTTAACAAAACAAGTTGAATTCCAGCCAGACGCAGGGAGCCGCTTTCCTTATACACAATAGCCGTTGTGGAAAGCCACTGAAGGGAAAACATGAAAAACACAATCAGGCCCACAGTGCTGGCTGTAGTAAAAACTTTATCCCCCTGGGAATTAACAGCTATGTTCATTTGCTCAAGTAAAGAGCTGGTAAAGGATTCGCCACTGGAAGTCACACTAAAAAGCAAAGCCACTGCGGAAACAAACACCTCCCTTGCGGCAAAGGCCGCCAGCAACCCCACACCCACACGCCAATCCAATCCCATTGTTTCAAAAAAAGGCTCTATCCAACGCCCCAGATAACCGGCATAACTGTACTGTATATCTTTGACAGGTGTAAGATTTCCTGAAAAATTTGTTGCCACCCAGACAATTAAAGCAAAGAAGAAAATCGTCGGCCCCGCCTTTATTACATAATGTTTGGTCTGTCTGTAAGCATGCTGAAAAATTTTGAGCAATCGGGGGGAACGATAGAGAGGGAAATCCACGATAAAAGGATTTTTCTGAGATTCCGGTTTTAAAATTTTATTGAGAAAAAAACAGGCTCCCATTCCTAAAATAAGAGAGCCCGTATAGATCGCTGTTAGAGCCAACCCCGGCTTCCAGGCCGCCTGTCCATAAAATAAAAAACTCAACAACAATGTATAAACGGGCAATCGGGCGGAACAGGACATAAAGGGAATGGCAAACCAAGCCATCCACCTTTCCCTTTTTGAGGGAAGGTTACGAGCGGCGAGAACTGCGGGAATAGCGCAGGCATAACCGGACAAAAAGGGCACAAAAGCTTTTCCGCTCAATCCAATACGAGACAAAGGGCCATCCGCCAAGGCCACAGCACGGGCCAGGTAACCTGTATCCTCCAAAAGGGAAATACCTGCAAATAAAATAAAAATCTGCGGAACAAAAACCAACACAGCGCCAAGAGACATGACAATCCCGTTGGCCGTTAAATCCGCCCACCAGGACTCCCCTCCCCAATGCAGTATTTTATCAATTGAAAATCCAATAAAACTATCCACGGCAGACATAAAAGGCTCTGCCAGCCAAAATAAAGAGGAAAACAAAGAAAACATAACCGCACAAAACAAGACAATCCCCCAGCGGGGATGTAAAAAAAACCGATCAAATTTTTCTGAAAGAAATACATTCTTCTTTTGTCCTTTTTGGGATTGCCGGACAATATGTCGGGATTTTTCAAGGATTTGATTTCTTTTTTTCACATCCCAGTTTTTCAAAGGCTGTGACAAATCCCCCGGCTTTTGCAAAATAACCGCCATTTCTGAAACAAGTTCCTGCACTCCTTCCCCCGTTAATCCCTTAACGGAGACCACAGGGCTTCCGACAAGTTGACTTAAAGCCTTAATATCCAAAGAAGCTTCCATTAAATCAGACATAGTTAAAACGACAATGACTTGAAATCCGGCCTCCTTCAGTTGGAACAGTAAAGGAAGTTGAATTTCCAATTTCATGGAATCCAAAACAAGGACGACCGGAGAGGATTTTGAAAAGAGAAATTGTCTTGTGATTTTCTCATCCGCAGAGCCGGTAAAAAGACTGTAAATACCCGGAGTATCCGTTATCTGAACATTGAGAGAATATTTTTTTTGCAAAGAGCCTGTGGAAAGCTGTACGGTGGAGCCGGGATAATTAACGACCTGGCTTTTAAAACCCGTCAGCCAATTAAACAAAGTGGTTTTACCACTGTTGGGGGGGCCAACCAGAATAACAGAAGATTCCGGCTTCATTTATAATTTGGAATCAGAGAGGACTTCCACCAATATAGGGGCCGCCTCCGATTGCCTCAGGCTGTACTTGCCATATTTTGAAAGAATAACAAGATTACCACCAAAAAGGCTGGTCAGAAACTGTATCTTCTCATTGATATAGATGCCCATATCCATAAAACGGGTGGCGGCCTCCTGGTTTCCTCCAAGAGATAGCACTTGCCCCACCTGTCCCTGATGCAAACTGGAAAGTGATGTCATAAATTATATAAAACCCCACAGAGTAAAAAATAGATAGAAAAAAATCATTTTTTAAAGGAAATGAAAATAAAATGACAGCTATATGAAAACAAAATGATAACTTATAAAAAGAATTTATTGGAGATGCGGGAAGAACATAATCCTATTGCCAAAGGGAAAAAGATAGGTTAGGAAAAATACCAGGATACAAAAAATAAGAAAATGACCTCTAATTCTATCATCCAATTACTGATTTTTGTGGCTTTTGGCCTTATTGTTTCGCGGCTTGCGCCTCCTCTCCTACGAAAGTTTCTAAAAAAGGCGGCCTCTCCTCTTCCGAAGGATATACAACAAACTATCCAATCCCTGTCCTTCACCCCTGTTGGCATTCTCTTCTTATGCGGCATTTGGTACATAGGTCTGGAATGGGTGGAAATGCAGGAAAAATGGCATGACTTTTTCCTTCAACCCCTTTTACCGCTTCTTGGTTACTCTTTAATTTCCATTGGCTTTCAGTTAATGGACTTTATGGAAATCTATGTTGTTCGTCTGATGTCCTCTAATAAATCCATTGTCCTTCATAAATATGTCATCACCTATTTAAAACGAGCCTTAAAAGTTCTGATTGTTATTTTAGCGGTGCTTCTTGTTCTCCAGAATGCGGGATTGAATGTCACTTCCCTTCTTGCGAGTCTGGGGATTGGCGGTATCGCCCTGGCTCTGGGAGCTAAAGAAACTTTTGGAAATATATTCGGCGGCATCACTGTTATCTTTGACAGACCTTTTGCCATAGGAGACTGGATTGTCTGTGATCAAATAGAAGGCACGGTGGAGGATATAGGCATCCGTTCCACCCGAGTAAAAACTTTTTATGATTCTCTTATTACTATCCCAAATGCCATAATAGCCAATAGCACTATAGACAATGTGGGACAGCGAAAAGCCCGGCGCACCCGTCTTACTCTGGACCTCACTTATGACACCTCACCGGAAGAAATGGAAGCCTTTGTGGAAGGAGTAAAGAATATCCTCCTTTCAAATCCCTCTACAAAAAAAGACTATTTCCAGGTTTATTTTAACGGTTTTGGCCCCTCCAGTTTACAGGTGCTTATCAATTTCTTTCTCAAAGTAAAAAGCTGGGATGAGGAACTGCTTCAAAAACAAAACATCCTTCTTGAAATTCTCCGGTTAAGCAAAAGATTAAATATCTCCTTTGCCTTCCCCACCCAAACAGT
>JAPOOY010000124.1 GCA_026713205.1 Bdellovibrionales bacterium | reverse complement strand
TCATTTCTGTCTGAATAGATTTTGGTTGTTGTGGTTATTATAGGGATGCTAATTTGTGCGATAAAATGTGTACTGTTTTAGATTGATATCCTTTTCGCAAGCAGAAAACGGGCAAGACCAAAAGGGATAGGAGTCCTGAATAGTCTAGACTAAAACGACTTGGAGGTCATTTTAGTCTTTATTTTTAGTAAGGACTATGATAAAATAGACTTCATGAAAACACAATTAAAGCGCTACCTTTCATCTTGTCTATTGGAGGATTTGAGAAATAAAATTATAATCATTACAGGCCCCAGGCAGTGTGGTAAAACCACCCTCTCAAAAAGTTTGGGTTTGTCTTTTGATTATTTAAATTATGATGAAAGAGAGCATCATAAAATTTTATTGGAAAAATCCTGGGACAGAAAAAAAAAATATATCATATTTGATGAAATTCATAAGAAAAAAAACTGGAAGCTGTGGTTAAAAGGGATTTATGATACTGAGGGTATCCCTCCTGGAATTTTGGTTACAGGTAGTGCCCGTTTAAACACTTATAAAAGAATGGGGGACTCTCTGGCCGGGAGGTTTTTTCACTTTCGGCTTCATCCTTTTGATATTAAAGAAGTTATAAAATCAAAACTGTGCTCTCCAGAAGAGGCTTTAAACCGGTTGCTTGAATTTGGAGGTTTTCCGGAGCCTTTTTTGAAGTCCAAAAGTTCTTTTTATGGAAAGTGGAAAAAATCACACCTGGACATTATTTTACGCCAGGATTTAATCACTTTGGAAAATATCCACTCTCTTTCCTCCATAGAAACTCTTGTACAGCTTTTGAGGGACAGGGTTGGTTCTCCCATTTCCTACAAATCTCTTGCAGAGGATATCAATTGTTCCCCTAAAGCCGTAAAGAGTTGGCTTCAAATTTTGGAAAACTTATATGTTGTATTTAAAATTACTCCCTGGAATAAGAATATAGCCCGTTCGCTCAATAAAGCTCCTAAATATTATTTTTATGATATAGCACAGGTTAGGTCTAAGCCTTTGAGGCTGGAAAACCTGGTGGCTTGTTCTTTACTCAAAGAGATTCATTTTCGTGAAGATGTCAACGGAGAGGATTGGAAACTTTTTTATTTAAGAAATAAAGATAAAAAGGAAGTGGATTTTTTGGTTGCAAAAGACGATCAGCCAGCCTGTATGGTGGAAGTCAAAACATCTCAAGATACACTCACGGAAGGACTCAAGCTGTTTGCAGGATATTTTGAGAAAATAAAAACTGTTCAATTGGTGCAAAATTTGAAAAGAGAGAAAACATTTCCCAATGGAATGGAAATCAGAAAAGCCAGCTCATGGCTCAGCAAAATAAGCATTTAAAGCTGAATTGTATCTTTGTTTATTGTATGTGAATACTGTATTTAACCAGCGCTAAAAGAAGCTCTCTTTCTTTATCGGTGGCGGAACGGCTTGCCAATTGAAACAACTGTTTTTTAGCTGAATCTTTAGCTTTCCTACATGCGTCAAAAAGTGTGGCTCCCTGTTCTTTCACTTTCATGTTGATATGATCCGGATCCACGACAAAAGTAACACTATAGGTTTTCTCTCCTTCCAGAATGCTTTTGCCTGTGAGAATGACTACGGGAGTGTTTAATTCCGCCGCTTGTTGATATAAAAACGCTTTATCCCCGTGGGATGGTTTGAAAACTTTTTCTTTTACAGTGGCTAACATGGCTGCTCTTAAATTTGCGGATAAAGGCCATAAAGTCAAGGTAAAGGCTTTTTAAGGGAAAAACAAAGAATGTGGTGAGCCGGAGTTAGTAATTTTTTCCTTTTTCAATAAGATATTCTTATACCTGCTTTTTTGTCAAAAAAGGGAGTTATACCAATCCTATTTTAGTTTTCCGTTTTTTTATCTCAGCTTTAGAGATGACTTTTAAGGCCAAAGGGAGGTCAAAAGTTCAAACATGCGTTTTGCCACAGAGCGACCT
>JAPOOY010000110.1 GCA_026713205.1 Bdellovibrionales bacterium | reverse complement strand
GAGTTTGAAGAAGAGGATCTTCTTCGCTCACTTCGCCTCATTCGTTTTAATACAAGTAAAAAAGATACAACAATCAAATGGCATTTTTCAAATTACACGGTAAAGAACAATCAAGATGGAGAAATGGGAACTATAGATGATGATGATGGGGATTTTTACAGGAAATTAGGTGAAGAGGCTGTCAAACTTTGGGACAGAGCTTTTCAGATCATCACTCAGGAATACTGCCTGGCGAAAGGTGAAGAGCAAGACTGTAAAACCATCAAAGTGGAATTGGCTGATGACGAAGGAGATAAAGATCTGGGGGATTTGCGTTACAATATTCTTAATCTCGTTAAATCCAAGGTTATATATCACACCGGGTTGCTGGGACATGCCCCCTCTTATGCCAAAGCGGATACAGGACAGATTGTGGGAACAACCGCCAATGTCTTTATACATAACACCTCAAAAATTTATGCAAATTTTATATATTCCTATATAAGGCACGAAATCTTCAGGAAAAAGAACAACGCCATTTGTTCAAAGGGAGAAGTCAAAGCAAAAGAGAAAGAATTGCATGCTGTGACTCCTTATGTAAGAGAGAAAATTGAAACACGCTGTCCTGAGGTGATTAGCTTTATTTGCGAACAAAAAAGTAAAAATTTAAAGCCGAGAGATCCTTTAGGGGACAGTAAAGTGATTGAAAAATGTGAAAGGGAGGTTTCTAAAGAGACGATTTTGTCAATAATTCTTCATGAGATGGGACACACTTTTGGTTTAGGACACAATTTTAAAGGATCTCTTGATAAAAACAACTATTATCAATCTGTAGAGGATCTAAAAAAATATTTTCCTTATGCTGATGGTTTTGAACTGTTTAAATCCTCCAGTGTCATGGATTATATTCCTGTTGATTCTCCTCCTATCACGGTTATCGGGAAATATGATTTGGCTAGCCTTAGATACCTTTATCTGGATCAGTTGGAGAGCAAGAGTTACTCAGGATACAATCCACAGGATAATGAGCAAACTCTAAAAGAAGTCCTTATTGATTTAAAAATTGAAAAAAAACCTGAGGATCAGTCACCGATGGATAACAACACTTTATCTCAAATGAGGGTTTATGAATCCTGCTGGGATACTGTTATCAATAAGACATTTGATCCTAAAGTGGAAGATTTTCTTTGCATACGGGAAGATTACGGTTCCAGCCCAAAGGAAATTGTTGAACAGTATATTGAACAGTCCAATCGCAAGATGTTTAATTCAGAAAGATATGCTTATGCAAAAACAAAAGAACAGAGAAACCCGCGCACTCAGGAGTTAGTGCCGAATTTTGGTTTTCCTGGAAATCGCCTGAAAAGAATTATTGGATTTTATCAGTATTTGGACAACTTAAAAGAGATTAATTTACGAGCGGCGGGAGAAGCGGATAAGTCAATAGTTTCTATTGCAATTTCTGAAAAACTGAAAGAAAAAGGTTTAACAGATTATGAAGTGGCTCTTGAAAAGTATTCTTGCGATGATAAAGAATTTCAAGCCGGACAATGCAAAAAGAGAATATATGATCTTTACTATCCGGTTAGAGAGCCGATTTTCAACTTTTTTAGAGAAAATGTTTTTCTGAAAAGCATGAAATGTGAAGTTCAGAATGAAAAAGGACAATCTGTGTTTTTAAATTTAGAGCATATTAAAAGAAAAATCCTTCCGGAGCTTGGACCTGATTTGATGGTGGAGAATTGTGAATCGGAACAAGTTCAGAAATTCCTTGCGGATCACAATATGCCCTATCTTGGTCAAACAGGTCTGGAAAATTTCCAGTCTTACTTTTCCGAGGGACACAAAAAGAATAAAGTGGATGTAAATCCTATATATAACATAGTATCTTCTTTTATAAAGAAAATACAACCTGGCAGATTTATATTTGATCCGGTGTATGTGAGCTTTATTGTAGATGCTTTAGAAAAATCTTTTGATTTGAATGAAGATGGTGACATAACAAACGGAGGCTTATCCGCCGCCGATCTAAAAACTTTAAATTCAATTGTCAATGATCTTTTTAATGTATTTAGTAAAATGAAATTTCTATCTCTACAATTAAATGAAAAAATGTTGAAGACTATAAGATTCAATGAAATGTATTTTTCATACGAAAATTTCATAATGGCAAGCTCAAAACAAGGCAAAAATATGGGTTCTTTTTATGACCAGTTTCAAAAGCCTCTTGATAATGGACAAACTCCTGAAACTGTTTTTTCCGCAATGCCCTTTTTGCAGAGGGCCTATGCGGATTTTAAGGATGAATTGATTAAGAAACCGGGTGATTGGGCCAATAAAAGTTTTCAAGACTACCTTATCAGCAGAGATGATGTCTTGCTTATAATAGTGGATGGGGATATAGAAAGTTTTTACACCTCCAGCCTGCCTGACGGACTCTTTCAACATATTTTTAGAAAATACAATCAACTTGAAAAAGAGGTTAAAAGGCTTGATAAAAAGAAGCTGCAGGAAGGTCTCAGTAAACTGGAGGAAATGCAAAAGGAAAACATGGAAGATTTTCAAGACGCGATTTTAAGAATAACGGATATAAAACAATAAAAAAAACCGCTGGCGGAAAGAGGATGCCTGCAATTTAATTCTTTTTATACTCTATTCCGGCAAAGAGGGCCTGCTTTATGGTTTTGAGAGAACGGCTTATTATCAAAACAGACGACCTGTTTTTCTCAACAGTCCCTTGTAATCGGCGCATATAATGACAAAAAGATTTATTCTATTTTATTTTTTTTTCCTGATCATCTCTCCCTCTGTTTGGAGCTTTTCTGAAACGGAGTTGGAATCTCTGGAAAGCTCAGGGACAAAGAGGTTATCTTCCAGTCCCTGGAGAACACAAATCGGATTTAAACTGCAAAGGAACACTCTGCTTAACAGTTCCTACACGGATCATACAGGACAGGATCATATCAGCGCTTTCAGTTCTGATGACCAACATTCCCTTTTAGATCCCTCTTCCTTATATTATGGTTTTTCTCTCAATTTAAGTTACTCTTTGGCGGAAATAATACAGAAAATAGAAAAAATCAAAAATAAAAAGTATGTTTTTTTGAAGTTGTTAAAAAATGCGGAGTTATTTCTTTCCAGCTCCTTCAGCACTCCTGTCCCCGGGTATCGGAATCACCATAAAAACTACAATGCCTTGAAGTATCTTCATTACGCTTTGGGAGATGTAAGTTTAGGACTGATAACGCCTATTTATTCAAAGGACAAATTCTTTAGTGATATTTCTTTTTTCCTTATTCCTTTCCCTCTATCCGGCTTCTCTCAGGAAGCCGGTTTTCAGGCTTCTTTTGGTGGAGGAATCAATCTGCTTTATTTTTTAAAAAAAGAAACGACATGGAGTTTTGCTTTGTCTTTAAGCCAACGCTATTCCTTTAGGGAGTATGAAAAAGAAACAGTTGATATAGGCGGCATGATTGTTAACACTCCCTTTAGCGCAATCCAGGGTGGCAGTTTTATTTACAGACAAAATCATAATAAATATATACCATCCAATGTCAGGATTTCCGCAAACTATTATTTCGGAGTGGATTTTGAAAAAATCCGCAATCATGATTTAGGATTGGCTATAAGCTCTTCCTGGAAAATCAGGAAGCGAACTTATTTCAACTGCTCTCTCTCCTGGAAAGATCGAATAAGTGTCCACAGTCCATCGGATCCTGATATAAGGCTGGTTAATCCTGTGGACTGGTTCAGTAAGAATAAAACGGTTTTTTCTATAGGAGGCTCTTATTCCTTTTAGAGTCTTTTACCCCAAGACTCAAACCGGAACAGTATAAAAAATTGGATATTGTTGCTAAGGATAATCTGAAATTTCAAACACGATCGGGTAACTTCTTAAGGAAGAGATAAAATCTCCCTCTCTTTTACAAAAGTTGCTTCTTTTTTTATTTTATCCGCATTTCCCGCTACGGCTTTTTGAGATTTCTGGAGGGCTTGCTCCAAAGCTCTATTGATTTTTTGAAAGCTTTCAGCCTTTGTTTCCAAAATTTCTTTTTTTGTTTGCATATAATCATCCCAGGTGAGGTCTCTTAAATACAACTGTGTCATAAAATTTGCTTTGCCGGATACAGAACGATCCGAATAAAAAGGTTTTAAAGAGCCGAGAATAGCCGGCTTCAGTTTGTTGGGGTTGAGATTCTCTTCTTTCATAAATTTTACAGCCTGTGAAAAAGAATCAAAACTCTTTTTTAAATGGGGATCTCTGTAAGAAGCCAAAACCCATAAGCCATTTCTCTGAAAATAATTCCATGCCCCATAGGCCCCATTTTGTTCTCTAAAACGAGGGGTCATAAAATTTGTATCCAAATACTGGGAATAAACATTCAAAACACCACTAAACTCAAGCCCCTGATCTTTAAAAGAGGTTACTTCCGTCAAATACTGCACCTCCGCAGGTATGGCATAAGCTTTGTAATTTTTTTGTTCGGAAAAAAGCCACTTCCGGTCTTCGGAACTCTGCTCAGGCAAGGATATCTTTAGTTTTTCTATCTCCTTGTTTAAGGATTTTAATTGATTGGATTCAGCTGTGAGGGTCACAAGATACATCCTCTTCTGATTAAAAATCTGACTGAGTAGGGATTGAAATTCCGGCATAAGTTTTTCAGGCTCTATCTTTAACTTTGAGATATAATCTTCAAAAGCTCCTCCCTCTAATTCATCTCTAAAGCCTCCTTTAAGAGGAAAAAAACTTTTTCTGGCTGAAAGACTTGAGAGAACACTGCCACGATGAGGAATACTATTCATTTTTTCTGTTTTAAACTCATCAAGAATATTTTGTATCCGATCTTTTGGAGAGAACTGACTGTGAAGTAAAATTTCCTTTAAAAGCGACAGACTCTTTTCACGATTTTCATCTAAAAAACTTAAGTTAACTGTCATAAAAGGTTTAAATTGTTCCGGATTTTTTGCAGATTGATAACTGGAAATTGCAAAGCGGATATTACCTATAAAAGTATCAATTTGTTTAGATAGTTTCTTAAAAGGGTAATTCCTGGTATCTGTCTCTCCAAAGGTTTTGATGAACAACCGAAGCTTTTTTAAATTTTTTTCTTCCACACCCTTCAGATCAAAAAACAGTCTGATATATGAAACTCCACTTGTTTTCCGGGGGTATTCAATCAACTTATAAGAATCCTTTTTAATTTCTTTAAAAGGAATGGGGGCTTCCTCTTTTTTAAAATCGGAAATTTCTAAAAGCGGGGTTTTTTCTAAAATTTCCGAAGCTTCTTTGGCTGAAACCCATTCCCGAAATTCTTTGTCTTCTTTCTCATATTCACTTAAAGGTTTTAATTCTAAAGCCGCTTCAACCTTTTTTGCAATCGCCTTATTAAAACTTTCAGAAAATTGAGGATCCGGCTCCATAATCAGCCAGCGCGTATTTTTATTATCCTTGAATTGAGTTTGGAAGAATTTTTTGACAAAACTTTGATCCTTAAAGAGTTGTCTTAGTTTTTTAAATTGGTTTATGGTGTCCAATTCTTGAATCAGTGCGCGCTTAGGAAAGAGCCAATGATTCTTTATCCTGCTGATTAAATAATAACCCTTACCGGCGGCATTGTTATTTGTTTCTTTATACCAGAATTCAAATCGGTTAAGAATAGAGATTAAAAGCTCCTGATCCAAGCCCTCCTGAATCACTTTGTCAATTTCCTCTTGAATCACTTTTTCAATCTCTCCCTTTTTAGAGCTGTCCGTGCCTTCAAAAACAAAGACTACAGCATTACTATTTCTTCCAAATTTTAAAGAAAAGGTGGAATGAGCTAAATTTTCTTTTAGTGTACGAAGTTTAAGAGGAGATACGGAGTTAGAAACAAAGGCTTCCGTTAAAATAGGAAGAGCATCTTCCTCAAGAGGCTTCAGCTCACCTAAAACATAACCTTTAGCCAGGAAGTCCTTTTTATTTCCTTTTTTCCCCGGGTAAGCCGCTTTTATAACGGAGGGTTTCGTTTTATCAAAAGCTCCCTGCAAAGGGATTTCAGGAGTTTGAAAATGAGGATCTTTGTCAAAATGTTTGAGAAATTCATCAACATCCGAAAGCGTTTTTTTAAAATCAAGATCCCCATATAAACTGATTAAGGAATTTTGAGGGTGGTAATACTTTTTATGCGCATCTGTAATTTGCTCAAACCGAAGTTCGGAAATTTTTTCCGGAATGCCAGCGCTGGAATAGGCATAAGGAGTATTGGGCAAAAAAGCCCGCCCCATATTCAACCATAATAACTCGTAAGGTTTTGAGAGGTTTCCTTTCATTTCACTGAAAACAATACCATTTATTGACATTTTTTTAGTTTCAGGATGGACCTCATAACGCCAACCCTCTCTATACATAATGCGGGGGTCTTTGAGAATATTCGGAAAAAAAACGGCGTCCATATAAACAGAAAGCAGATTATTAAAATCTTTTGAATTGCGTGTAATAAAAGGATACCAGGTGTTTACACTGCCTGTGAAAGCATTGATGAAAGTGGCTACGGTTGAGCTGGATACATTTTTAAAATTAGATTTGGAAGGGTAGAGTCTGGACCCTGCCAAAACCGCATGTTCAAAAATATGAAACAGTCCCGTATCGTCATAAGGAGGTGTTTTGAAAGCCGCCGTAAAACAGCGCGCCTGATCCTTATTTTTAACAAGAACCAAATGAGCGCCGGATTTTTTATGGGTTAGCTGTGTTATTTCACCAAAAGGATGCAGCTTAAAGCTTTCTTTAACTTCATAGGAAGGGCCGTAAGATCTTTTCAGGTCACAGTTCATAAGAAAAAAAACAGAAATAAAAAAAAGAAAAAGCTTTTGTATTTTATCCTCCTTCTCCTTGAATGGGACATTGTGAATGGGGCATTGTGTATCAATAGTCCTTTTTAAAGGTTTTTTCTTCCCTTGTCCATTATTATGTATAGAGCCTTTATTGTCTCTTTCGGGGATGGTTGAAAACCCTCGCCTTCAGGCGAAGCAAGATTTATGATGTGCAGGATGGCTTATTTCGGATTGTAGCTATGGGCAAAATGGAAAGGTTACACAAAACAGTGTAGATGATAATTTTACAGATACCATTTTTTTGATTGGATAATGGTTAACTTACACGAATGAATTTCAAAGCAAGAGAAGCATTTAAATATACTCCTCCGGTTTGAAATTTTCCGGTTCTTCATAAGAAAAAATGCTTATACCCTTTATAACAGACTATAGGGGTCAAAAATGAGTTCGGCTTTGACACAGGTGCGGCTGAAAGTCGCTCTGTGGCAAAACGCATGTTTGAATTTTTGACCCCTATAG
>JAPOOY010000137.1 GCA_026713205.1 Bdellovibrionales bacterium | reverse complement strand
TATGAAGAACCGGAAATTTTCAAACCGGAGGAGTATAGTTTGAATTATCAGTTTTTTAAATGGAAAGAGTATAAATTTTCCCTCATGAAAGGATAGGGTGATTGTTATACCGATCGTATTTGGAATTTCAGGTTATTTTAACAATAACCTATGCTATTTTTAGAAAACCTGAACACTCAAATCAAAAGATATGGACACTTTTCCTTTTTCCGTAGTAACATTTGCCTTATGATTGTTCAAAACTCTTTGGAGAGAAAACTCAAAGCCGGATTGGCTCCCGTACACCTTGAGGTGATCAATGAAAGTCCGCAGCATTCGGTTCCTGAAGGCAGTGAGAGCCACTTTCGTGTGGTGCTGGTGTCTGAAAAATTTAAGGATCTGTCTGTGGTACAGAGACATCAAATGGTTTATGGTTTGTTGAAAGAGGAGTTGGCGGGGCCGATTCATGCCTTCTCCCAACATACTTTTACGCCGGAGGAGTGGATCAAAAAGGGACACTCTTTGCCGGATTCTCCTCCTTGTCAGGGGGGATCAAAAGGTACAAAACCCCTCTGAAGGTTTAGGATTCCCTAAGGGAATTACTATTTGCCGGTTTTGCCGCTTTGAGAGGACTTTCTTATCCTCCCCTTAGGAGATAAGAAAAAATCACTGCAAAATTCAATATTTAGAGAGATTTTTCCTCTGACTTTTCTATTTCTTTAGCGGATACCTTGGGAAATTCAGAAGGTTTTAACATGGAGCAACTTAAAAAATTCAAAAAAATGTTTTTTTAATTTGATAAATGTTTTTATTTTTGTCTATCCTATAAGATATAAACCATCACAATGGAGGTGTTTAAATGGCTAAGAAAAAGAAGACGGCTAAAAAGAAGACGGCCGTAAAAAAGAAGAAGGTCACAAAGAAGAAGGCCGTTAAGAAGAAGAAGGTAGTGAAGAAGAAAAAAGTCGCTAAGAAGAAGCCGGCAAAGAAAAAGCCAGCTAAGAAAAAAGCTGCTAAAAAGCCAGCAAAAAAGAAAAAGGCAGCCAAGAAAACAGTTGCCAAGAAGAAGCCGGCAAAGAAAAAGAAAAGAAAACCTAATGCTGCTTTTATGAAAGAACATCCGGTTACTCCGGCTCTACAGGCCGTTGTAAAGTCCTCTACCATTTCCCGTCCCCAAGCTATGAAGAAGATTTGGGATTACATCAGGAAGAATGGATTGCAGGATAAGGTGAACCGGCGGCAGATTAACCTGGATGCCACACTTGGAAAGCTTTTTCCAGGTAAGAAATCCGTTATTATGTTTGAACTGCCCAAGGGTGTCAGTCGCAACTTGAAAGATTGAGGCGGAATAACATCATTGCATAAAAGAGAGGGTCTTTGTGACCCTCTTTTTTTATGGTATATCTTTAATTTATGCAGATCCTGTCTCCAGAGGAAATACCCCTTATGCGATCGGCCTGCCGGTTGGCGGCGCGATTGTTGGAATATATTGAGCCTTATATACAGCCTGGTGTGACAACCAACAGGCTGGATCAACTGTGTTATGAATATATTTTGGATCATAAGGCCACTCCGGCGCCTTTGGGTTATATGGGTTTTCCAAAATCCATCTGCACTTCCGTAAATGATTGCATCTGTCACGGGGTTCCCGATACCCGACCTCTCCAGGAGGGGGATATGGTGAATGTGGATGTGACTTGTATTAAGGAGGGGTTTCATGGAGACACTTCAAAAACCTTTTTTGTGGGAGAGGTGTCTCAAAGGGTGAAGGACCTGACAAACTGCGCTTTTCAGGCCATGCAGAAGGGAATAGAGGCGATTAAACCACATGGCACGACGGGTGATATTGGTTTTGCCGTGGGGCGGTTTGTGACCCGTCAGGGTTTTTTTCCTGTTCGTGAAATCGGGGGGCATGGCATTGGGAAAAAATTTCATGATGATCCCTTTGTTCCTTCCGTGGGCAAAAAGGGGAAGGGGGATATTCTGCCACCCTGGTCCTGTATTACGGTGGAGCCTATGGTGAATGAACTCTCAGAGGGCATACGGGAACTTTCCATCCCCGGGTCTTCCGTTAAATATTACCATACGGTGGATCAGGGACTTTCCGCTCAGTTTGAACACACTGTTTTAGTCAGGGACGGAGCGGAGGGAGTGAACTATGAAATTCTTACTGCTCGTGACCCCCATTTCAACTAGATAGAATTAAGTGAAGAAGTATGATTTGGAAAGATTATACTCCTCCGGTTTGAAAATTTCCGGTTTTTCAAATGAAAGAATACTTACACCCTCCATTA
>JAPOOY010000247.1 GCA_026713205.1 Bdellovibrionales bacterium | reverse complement strand
GACCCCTCTATTCTCTTAAGGAAGGGCTAACTTTATGTTATTGGAAAACCTGAAAATTTCAAACACGATCGGTATAGCAAAGTTTTTTGTCCGACCACTATTGCTTTCGGCTCAAAATATACCGATCGGGTTTGAGTTTTGCGATTTTCAGCTGATATAAAATAAACCAAGGGTGTAACCTTTTTTCATCTGAAAAATCTCAAAATTCAAACCGGACCGGAATACTTCCAACAAATCCGGTTTTAGAGTTCGCAAATGAATCTAACTATGATAGGTTAAGGAGCGTAATTCTAAATCAATTCAAGATAAACAGATGATTCACCGAAAAAAATATCAGAGAAAAAGGTATGAGTATGAGCAAAAATATTAAAATATTCATCTATGTGTCTTTGTTCATTCATTTATCCGCTGGCGTGGCTCTCTATATGTATTATTTTAATCCCTCGGCTCCACAGCCTTTAGGGAAAGACAAAATAGAGGAACTGCAGCCTGAAGCGACTTTGAACAGTCCAAAAGCTGTATCCGGTAAAGCGCTTCAAGCAAGGAAAAGGTTCATAGACAAAACAAAACCGGTGAAAAGTAAAGTTTCTTCTGTTAAAAGCTCAGGTTCTCATAAAAAAAGCTCGCCAAAGAGTCAAAAGCCGGTCCGAGTTTCACCTCGGAAAGCGGGAACTTCAAAAGAACAAGCCCGCATTTCCTTAGATTCAAAAGAAAAAACAAAGGAAGCTCAAAATCTTTCCACAGAGGAGGATTCTTTGTCCGGTTCAAAAATTTCCACGACTCCTGGAAAGGATAAGAATGAAAAAACTCCGGAAGGAAAAGCAGTGTCAGCTGACACAAAAACAGGAGATGTTTTAAAGGATAAAACTCCGGCGGGTGAGGAAAAAGCTCCTGTTTCACCCCCTGGAGCGATAACCCTATCCGGAGAAGGGAAAAAAGAGACTGTAAAGCCAGAGGAAAAATCTCAACCTCCCCTGCCGGATTCATCCCTCGGGAAGCCTGACCTAAAAACTGAAGCTCAAAAACTCACGACAAAAACTTCCAAAACCGCCAATCAGGAAAATCCTCTATCTACAGATCAAACCGGAAAAGAAGAATCTCAAAAATCTTTGCCGGATTCCACCACAAAAAAAGCCATTCCAGACAATAAAGATCAAAAAATTTCACCGGATCCGTCAAACCCCCTTCAAACAGCGGCTGTAACTGTTAAAGAAAAAGAACAGGACACCTCTGCTGATTTAAAACAATCCGCCTCTCTTCCGAAATTTCGGGATTTTCTTGATATAAAACAAAAGCGGGGCAATCCAAAACTGGATTATCCTTATGAAGCCAGGGAAAAGAAAATGTATGGAAAGGTTTCCATTATTTACTTTGTCACTCCCGAGGGCCTGGTGGATCAAATTCAGCTTGAAAAATCTTCAGGTCATTCCCTGTTGGATAATTTTGTTTTGCGAACTGTGGCCCGTTATGAGTTCTTTCCACAGCAGGAGGGATGGATTCGGCACACAGTGGATTTTATCTTAAAAGGGGAGGAAGTTCAGAACTTGAAACTTCGGAAAGGAGAATAAATCGGCAAACATTTTAAATAAAATTCGGAAAATTTTTCAAAAGCCATTGATTTTCAAGGGTTTTTATTACAATTTCTCGGAAAATAGGAGGTCCCCGCTTTTCCTCTAAAAAATTTAATTTATATCATTGACAACATTTTTTGAGGCCATTACTATCAGCGAAAGGGCTGTTTCACGGAAGAACTCTAAACCCCCCGGCATGACGCTTTAAAAAAGGAGGAACCAGTGAAGCAAAACACCTTTCAACCCTCAAGCAACTTGAGGCCCAGAAAAAAAATCATCAAAAGATATGGCAATCGTAAACTTTATGATACGGAACAAAGCTCATATGTTGTTCTCAATGATATAGCTAAAATGATACGCAATAAAGAGGAAGTTCAGGTTATTGATAACGAAACAAAGAACGATATCACTCTTGCCACCCTCACTCAGATTATTTTTGGCGCTGAAAAGAAATCCAGAGTTTCAGCTCCAGCGGAAGTGCTGAAAACCATTATTTGTGAAGGAGATGGAAGTTTTTCCTCTTTTCTTTCAAAAATGGGACTTTTCAAGAAAACAGGAAATTCAGTTCAAAAACAAACAACACAGTCAGCTTCTTCTTATAATAAGGAATCCGGTTTTCGCGAAAAAAACTTCAAGGAAGAAAACAGCGTGGATCAAAAAGTTGCTACCGTGGCAACTTCATACAAAATGCAGACAAATTCAGAGAAGACGGAGGATATGATTCCCCATCTTCCCGGGTCTCATTTGGATAAGTAATTTAGTTTATAAATACGGAATTCTTTTTTCTGGTTTTGAGGCTGTTAAGCTTCAGGTTTGATATTAGAATTTAAGAAAGAGAGATCTGTGAAGAATTTCAGGTGGAAGCTAAAAACTTGAATAAGATTTTTCTATAGTTTTTATTTAAAAATGAACAATTATTTGCTTGCAGATAGGCTCTGCCTCATTTTTAATCTTTAGTCTCTTTGTTTCTGAGGATTTTCATTGAAAAATTGTAAGAATTTCAGTAAAAATAAACTTAGACAAGTTATAGGAATTTACAAATGAATGCAAATAGAAGGCCCATGACAGCCCATGGGAAAAAACTTTTAGAACAGGAACTTCAGCGTTTAATTCAAAAGGACCGGCCCCAGGTTATTCAGGCCATTGAAGAGGCTAGAGGTCATGGGGATTTAAGTGAGAATGCGGATTATGATGCTGCCAAAGAGCAACAGGCTCATATAGAAGGTCGTATCGCGAGACTTAAGGAGCGGCTGGCAAATGCTCAAATTATAGATGTGTCTCAAATTAAGTCAGAAACCATTACTTTTGGCGCTTATGTGGTTTTATCCAACGAAGATTCAGAGAAGGAAGTTACTTATCAAATTGTTGGGGAAGATGAGGCGGATGCCAAACAGGGGAAACTGTCCATTCAGGCTCCTTTAGCCAAAAGGTTAATTGGCTGTAAAAAGGGTGATGTTTTTGAATTGCAAACCCCCAAAGGTGAAACAGGATACGAAGTTCTGGACTTTTACTTCAAGTAGTGTAAATAGCTCTAAATATACCAATCCGGTTTGAAATTTGCGATTTTCCACGGCACATAAATTAGCCCTCTCTTCTCTTAAGGAAGGAGGTGAGTCTTCTTTCATCTAAAAATCTCAAAATTCAAATCGGACCAGTATAATCAGGTTTGTGGAGCCTTTGTCCGGCGAAGGTAAAATCCATAGATTTACTCCTTTTCAAGAGACAAGTCTTTTATTTTGCTAAATTTTTTTATCTATTTAACCGATTCATCTTGTATGAGTTTGGATTTATTAAAGTATTTAAAAATCATGTCCACACAAAAGGCCAGTGATTTGCACTTAAAAGCCGGGGCTCCTCCTATTCTAAGGATAAACAGACAACTGGTTTTAGCTAGTAAAGACGCTCCCTGTTTAACACATAAGGAAATTCAGGAATCCATTCAGCCTTTATTAAATCCTGTGCATCAAAATATGTTGTTGGAAAACAAACAG
>JAPOOY010000130.1 GCA_026713205.1 Bdellovibrionales bacterium | reverse complement strand
GAATTTGACACAGATACAATGGAACACTCGCTTTGTGGGAAGACATATGTTTGAAATTTTAAAATTTATTTTCTTAGAAAAGTCCATTGAGATTTAACAGAAAAATTCAAACCGGAGGAGTTTAAAAACAAATGTCATCTTTAAAAAGTACAGACATCTTAGTTCGGGCCATGAGGACACCCAACCCCAATGCCATTAAATTTGTTGTTAATTTTCCACTGAAAACACAAGGTCATGCCACCTTTACCTCATCCGAAGAATGTGCGGACTGGCCGCTGTTTTCCGATATGTTCTCTTTACAGGGTGTGGAGCAAATTTATGTCTTTGAAAATCAACTCACAACAACACATAGTGAATTCCCTGACTTTGAAAACCTCACCCCTCAAATGGAATCCATCATTAAAACCAGAGGAGCCGCTCATGATCCAAATTTTAAACCGGCGGGAGAGAAGGAGGAAAAACGGGATTTAAGCCGTCTTCCGGCGCCTCTCCGTGAAGTGGAGGAAGTATTAGATCGAACAATCCGTCCCGGTCTCCAAGCAGACGGCGGGGATATAGAAGTGCTTTCTTTTGAGGGGAATACTGTAAAAATATCCTATCAGGGAGCCTGCGGCGGCTGTCCCAGCTCTTATATGGGGACTTTAGAAGCCATTGAGAATATTCTTCGCCATGAATTAAAAAACGAAAAGTTAGAGGTTTATCCCGTTTAAATATTTTTTCCGAAGTATCTTGTCCTCCACCCGTTGTTTCCCCCCATGAATAAGAACATCACCTTGAAAACGAAAAAGCCTGAACAATATAAGCTCTTTAAACCAGGAAAGAAGAAATCTTTCCTGGCAATAAGTTTTGTTTTATTATTCAGCTCTTTCCTTGTCTTTGCCGATCGTTATGGAGACCTGGAGCTTTTCGCAAAAGTTTTAAACCTCATAGAAAAAAACTATCTAAAACCCCTGAATGCAAAGGTCCTTGTACATGGAGCTATTCGCGGACTCCTTAGAGAAATTGATCCTCACTCTTACTTCTTAACTCCCGCTGATATGAATCTTTTTACAAAAAAAACCCAGGGAAAGCATTACGGGATAGGCATAGAAATCGAAAAAAAGGAGAAAAATTTTATAATTCTTTCCGTCATACCAAATTCTCCGGCTGAAAGAGCAGGATTAAAACAAGGAGATCAGGTGATCAAAGTGAACGGGGAACTAATTGATCACTTGACTGTAGATGAGTTCTTGCAGAAAGTTCGTAAAACAAAGACCTATAAGCTGACAATTTCCCGGATAAACAAAACTCAGCCCCTGAACATAAGGATCAAGCCTGGGAAACTAAAAATTCAATCTATTCAGTTTCAAAAACTGGACGAGGAAAAATTGT
The DNA here is from genome assembly GCA_026713205.1 of Bdellovibrionales bacterium. Taxonomy (GTDB): domain Bacteria; phylum Bdellovibrionota; class Bdellovibrionia; order Bdellovibrionales; family UBA1609; genus JACOND01. The sequence goes on along the minus strand of JAPOOY010000130.1, from coordinate 2,640 downwards.
ATGTTCGTATTTTCCAATTTACAAAAACCACTTTTTCCGAACTGTTTGCCCTTTTAAAAAAACATCCTCCAAAAAAGGGATTGCTCCTGGATCTCAGAGGCAATCCCGGAGGCCTGTTTGAACAAGCTATCAAAATAACGGATTTATTCATAAATACGGGGAATATTGTTCACTTTAAAACCAGAGTAAAAAAACAGCGCCAATCCTTTAAGGCCATGCAATCCAATACTCTGCCCGACTTTCCCCTTGTAATCCTGATAGATGAATACTCCGCCAGCGCCAGTGAGGTATTAGCCGGCGCTCTGAGAGATCACAAAAGGGCTTTACTCATAGGAAGAAAAACCTTTGGAAAAGGATCGATTCAAAATCTGTTTCATATGAAAAACAACTATGGCCTCAAATTAACAGTGGGAGAATATCAAACCCCTTCCGGCAAATCCATTCATGGAAAAGGAATTGAACCTCATATCCCTATTGAAAAACAAACAGGAAATAATCTCTCTTTAAATGTTACGGGTAAATCCACCTTAAAAGACCCGGAAGTCATACAGGCCCTGAAGTATTTAAATGACTTTAAGAAAATGGCGAAAAAATTCCTTTAAAAGCCTGAAGATTCAATCCAATTATTTATGTCATTTTCAGGAGCAGTTGCAGGCATCACGAATTTGTTTATATTGTTCCAAATATTCCTTCACAGCCTGATTGAAAGCGTCCACTTCCCGATCCATAGCCTGACAGGAGGCGGAAGAAGAACCGGCTGAGGAGCAAAGGGGAGCCTCGTTGTAAATGGTTTCCTCCATTTGGTGAGCCTTATCCAGAAGAGTTCTGTAAAGAGGGCACAGCCCCTCCCTCACCATGCTTTGATATTTGTTGTATTTTCTGAGTTCGGATTCTTGCACACTAAGCTGTCGCGCTCTTTGTTCAAACACCAAAGCGCTTGTGTCTGTGAGACATCTGTTAAGGGGGGCTTCCGCCTCCTGCAGGAGCCTTAGGTTATTTTGAGAAATTCTTCGCAGTTCTGAAGCGTCCCGGTTTGAAGGTGATTTTTTGTTATAAAGTGAAAAACCCTTGTGATAATATTCGGAGGTGTAGAGATGGGTTAATTGTAGCAAGGTGTCTGGATAGGTTTTAAATGCAATTTCATTATGAGATAGAGAAATCAGTTTATTATTGGGATAATCCGAAATCCGGTTTATTTTTTGGAGGACATCCTCATACCATTTGATACTTTCCTGGCGATTAACAGGAACAGGGCCTGCATTTGTCCCTCCCAATCTATAGTAATCTCCCAGGGCTTGACCTGAAGAAACATCTCCTATAGAGGACGCTTTTCGCAAATTTCCAAGAGCGGCACTCACTTCATTGTATCTTCGATCCAGTTGGCATTTGGCCAGACGGCGTAAGACACTAGCCTCTATCTCTGGAGAGAGACTGGTTTGCGCTTTTGCCTTCAAATATTCATATCCGCTTTGCCCCCCGATGGTTTCACACTGGAACTCAGAGTTTCCCCAACTGTGGTGTCCCATAATAAAACAGGTTAATAATAAAATATATTTCATAATCCCCCCCTTTTCTTCTGAGAGCATATTAAATAATTGAACTGAAAGACTCAATCTTTTTCCAATTTAGAGTTTTTAAAGGGTTTATGGCAGTAAAAATTTCCTGTTTTTTCCTTAAATTGTTTAGTTTTTAAACAGTTTTTGGAAATCCTGAGGGATGTATTCAAGAATAGGAAGAAAACAGCTCGGAAAAATAAAAAAATCCTAAAGGTAAAGAGAGTTTCTTCTGATAAAATAATTAGAGGAAGTCAATCGGAGAAATTTTTAATTCATGGAGGAATAATGAAGAAAATTCTTTTTTTTGTCAGTTTGTATTTTTTATCTTTCTGTCCATCCGCTTTTTCTTTAGATGAAGCGAATACACAAGGCGGAGGACAAGGACTATATGTAACTCCAACTGATGAGCAATGGATGCATGATAGAAATAAATTTGTGGGAAAATATGACAGCCTCCCTGATAAAGCGGAAAAGGTGACTTATAGTTGTGATGGCGGAACAAGTTGGATTGAAAATATTAAAGACTTGCAAACTCAGAATCAGTATAACGCCTCTTTGGATAATTGCCAGAGGTCAATAAATTCATCTTATGAATCAGAAATACAAGAAGCCATAAAATTAAAATACGATTTAGGTATTACTTCTAACAGCGGGCATTCGTGGAAAGAGATTTTTCCTGAACATCAGCAGAATATTCAGGCGCTTTCCAATGAGATGAGACAATATCTCTCTGTTGTCCCTCCTGGATCAGCATTGGAAGGGGTTGCGACAGCCAGTGTTGATGATAAAGGGCTTGATTTATTGCGTAGTAGTGTTGACATAGGATTTGTCAAGGAAAAGAGTCAGGACCCTTTTATCATTGAACGGAAAAATATTTTAGATCATTATGGATGTGGCAAGCGGGATCCTATTTCACTGTGTTATGATCTGGTAATAAAAAACAACCCGGAAGAAGTTAATTGTCTGAAAAAAGTGGGATTTAAGAAATGCCGTCCCTTTTTAAAGGGGGGTTGTCAAGCAAACGATGTGTTGGCCCTTTCCTCTGAAATTTTCCAGGAAGACAAAGACGGCATGGCTTATATTT
>JAPOOY010000203.1 GCA_026713205.1 Bdellovibrionales bacterium | reverse complement strand
TATCAAAAAGACAGCGCCTCCCGCAGTGAAGTGCATCGTAAAACAGGGCAGGAAAAAACCGGAGTCTTCACAGGAGCTTTTGTGGAAAATCCCGTAACAAAAGAGCCTTTGCCTCTCTGGACGGCGGACTATGTGATGATGGATTATGGGACAGGTGTGATTATGGCTGTTCCCGCCCATGATTCCAGGGATTTTGAATTTGCCACTCAATTTAATTTACCCATTAAATCTGTTATAAAATCCAAAGACCTGCCTTTTGAGGGAGATGGTTCTCATATTAATTCTTCAACGCAGGAACTGGATATTAACGGTTTGGATAACAAAGCCGCCGGGGAAAAGATTGTGGTCTGGTTAGAGGAAAATAAAAAAGGTCAAAAAAAAGTACAGTATAAGTTAAGGGATTGGCTCTTTAGTCGGCAAAGATACTGGGGGGAGCCTTTTCCTTTGGTGAGAGGGAAAAACGGGATAGAGCCTGTGCCGGATGAAGAGCTTCCCGTTCTTCTTCCTCCGGTGGCGGATTACCAGCCTTCCGAGAAGGGGGAATCCCCTCTGGCTCGGGTGAAGGAATTTGTTGATTATAAAGATTCCAAGGGCCAGCCTGCCAAGCGGGAAACGGATACCATGCCCAGTTCCGCCGCTTCTTCCTGGTATTTTTTAAGATACCTGGATCCCGGGAACGATTCACAGCCTTTTCGTTTTGAATTTCAAAAATACTGGATGCCTGTGGATCTTTATATTGGGGGAACAGAGCACAGTGTGGGGCATCTCCTTTATGCTCGTTTTTGGCATAAGGTTCTTTATGATGAGGGATTGGTGTCCCATAAGGAGCCTTTTAAAAAGTTATCCCATCAAGGCGTTGTTTTAGGTGAAGACGGCCATCGTATGTCTAAATCCAGAGGGAATGGAGTGAGTCCCGATCCTGTGAGAGAGGAATACGGGGCGGATGCTTTAAGGGTTTATATTTTGTTTCTGGGTCCCTTTGAAAAAGATAAACTTTGGTCTTCCAAAGGCATAGAGGGAAGCCGGAGATTTTTAGACCGTGTCTGGCGTTTTGCCCGGGAATCTAAAGATCAGCAGCAAACTCTCAGCCCTTTTCTGGAAAGCTCTTTTCATCAAACCATTAAAAAAGTGACAGAGGATATAGAGTCCATGAATTTTAATACGGCTGTCAGCGCTTTAATGATTTTTGTCAATCATCTTTATAAGGAAGAAGTGAGAGATCACAATGTGGCCAAAACCCTGGCTTGTTTACTCATGCCCTTCGCTCCCCATCTCGCTGAGGAAATAGGGGAGTTTTTAGGTGAAAAGGAGCTTGTATCTTTAGCGCCCTGGCCGGGTTATGATAAAAGTAAAATTCATTCGGAGGAGCGGACCATCGGAGTTCAGGTCAATGGAAAAACCAGAGGCTCTGTCGTTGTACTCCTTTCCGATTCAGAGAAGGAGGCTGTTGAAAAAGCGCTCACCCTTCCCGCAGTCAAACAGGCTCTCCAGGGAAAAGAAATTCAGAAAGTCATTTATAAACCCGGGAAAATTTTAAATCTGATTAAAAAAGCTTAATTGTACTGGAGTTATTGAAAAAATAGTTCAAAGGCGTCTGTTTCTTCTCCAGGGATAAAGCGAACGATGAAGCCCTCGTTTTCCGGTGAATTGAAAAATCTCACGGCTGTCAAGAGCCAGGAATCTGTCAGCATTATAGCGGCATCATAAAACCGAATAGAAACTTCTTTTTCCTCTATAGAGAAAAACTCTTTTGCGGGATTATTTAATATCTCATCAATTGGTACTAAAAAAGGGCCAATAAGACTTTCCCGGCTTTCTTCGTTTTCTCCGTTAACTTTTTCTGCTTCTATACCTTCTGCCACTTCTTGACCTGAAGCAACTTCAGTTTCACTATTTGCTTTTTCTTCTTCCGTACTTTCTGCCGCTTCCTGACAAGGAGCTTGAATCACCATTTCCCCTCGTGATCCACTGAGAGATACATTTGATATAAACCTCATTTCAATAAAAGAATAAGCCTGACAGATGCGTTGATGTCCCTCTTTCTCCTGAACAATAAAGTTGCCTAAATAAAATTTCTTAATACCGTCAGTGAGTTTGCCTTCTTTGGCGTTGCCAAGAACTTTTTTTTGTATTTGTTCCCTGTATTCTTCCAAGGATAGGGACATAAGCTCTGTTTTTCCGGTGGAAGCGACATAACGGCCTTTCCCTCCCGGTTTTACTTGAACATAAACAATTTTGTTCCAGGAGTTTATTCCCAGAAAAATCCCCACAGCTAAAAATAAGATAGCAATTAAAGCGGTTTGAAAAAGGCGGGATTTAAAAAGTTCTTTAAAACGGGCTTTCATTTTTTTCACTCTACAAAAACAGTGTAATTATTTGTTTCCGGCTTTTGGACTCATAAAAAAATCGTTTCCTATTCCTTTCTATTTTATCGGTTTTTTAACCGGATTGTTTAAGTTCTTCTCCCACAGCCAAAAATCCAATCCGGCCAATCCACTCATAAATAGCCTTCATTATCTTATAATCATTTGTCAACCGGTCAGAGGACAGGGGTTTGTAAGTCACTCCCGGACGATTGAGATTTTCCGTACAATCCTTTTTTTCATGAATTCTCAAAAATCCTCCCGCAGGGCGAGATCCCACCATATAAATCACGGGTTCAGCGCTGAAAGGCTCTTTTTTAAAAAGAGAGGAGGGGATTCCCTCCTGAAGAATGAGTTCCCGCACTCCGCCACCTCCTTTAGTGGCCTTTAAGTCCTTTCGGGTTTTGTAGTTCCAGCTCAACACCTCTTCCGGATCACTGACTGTCGTGATGCCCAAACCATAAGTTCCATAGTTATTTTTTAAAAACAGGTAGGGTTTTTCAGAAGAAGGCGCGGGAGTTTGTAATTCTTTTAAAAAATCGGTCACCTGGGATTTAAGTGTTTTCAGGTTTTCCTTGGAAGTGACATCAAAAGGGGAAAATAGCTCTGTTTTTATCTGAAAATGCCAGGGGTTCATATCAATTATTTCAGAAAATTCTCCTGCCAGCTTGTTATAATGGATGAAAAAGTCATGTTTCCTCCTGGTTTTCCAGCCCATTTTGAGAGGAGGGAGGCAGGGTCTATCTTGCGGCAGATCACAGTCCGAGGAAAAGTCATTGTTACTGATAATTAAATCTCCCTGAACATCCTGTAACAGTTGTAAGGATATTTTCTGTCCTGTGGCTGTACTCACGGTTCTCTCTCCTGAAACCAGTTCCCGCGCCACACAAGGGGCGACTTCATAGCCACCTTTTTCCATAAGGGTTTTAAGTGTCAGAATATTTTCCCAGTAATAGAGATTGTTTGTGTGCTCTTCTGTCAGGAGAAGGATTTTTTTCAAAGAGGGAGCATACTTTTTCAAATACTGGCTCATTAAGGCAGAGGTTTGGTTTTGATCTTCCGCCGATAGATTATTAAATCCGGCGGGAAATACATTGGCGTCAACGGGGGCGATTTTATGGGCCGAATCTCTAATATCAAATCCGGAATAAAAAGGATGGGGAATTCCATCACTTTTTTTCTGATACCATTTTAGAGCCTGAGCTTCATAACGACAAATATGCTGATAAAGCCCCTGATGAAAATTTTCCGCTTTAAAATTCATGCGACAAAGAATCTCAATAATCAGCCCTTTTGTCACCTCTTGTTTGTAGAAAGTGGAAGAGTATCCTTCTTTTACTCATATCGCAATTTTACGGAGGGTAGGCTCCAATGAGGGCTTTTGTTCTCTGCCTTTTATTCGGTTGAAGGGGGATGGAATCACCTGTTTTGGAATTTGTCAGAGGGTTGGCGAAACACAGGGGAGCAAGAGGAGCCGAAAGGGGAGACGACTCAGTGTCATAGAGAGATTGCATTTTCCACAGTGTTCGGGCCAGTTTTTTTGGGGAAGGACCTTGAATTTTTTGATCCAAATGAAGGTGTATTTTGCGTAAAAAAGGACTTAACCCCTGAAGAAACAACCGAAAAACAATATTCATGGTTTGTTTTTTTTGGAAGAGCCGATTGGGAAGGTTAAGAATAACAAAAAATCCATTTGCACCCTTTAGGAGGGCGCTGATCAGGGTGAAAAAAAACACCCAACCTCTGGTTCCGGCCTGTACATAGTAGGATAGGATAATTTCTTTTTCTTCAGGGGAAAGCATCTCCAGGAGCTTTTCGGAAAATACGATCCGGCAAAAGCCAAAATTTCCAAAACACAGGCTAATAGGGTAAGGGACTTTTATTAAATAAAGAGTCACTGGCAGGGAAGGGGAGGATTTTTTCAGAAGAGAGTGGAGGTTCCAGGGATCTTCCGGAGGAAGAGGTGTCAAAGGAAGGGATGAAAAAAGTTGTTTCTCATAAACAAAAAAGAGAAATAAATCCATCGCTCCGAGGAGAGCCAATGCCGGTATTAAATACTGCCAGTCAAGAAAGAGCGCTGTGGGGACTAATAAAAAAAGATGAATCAAACCCAGTAAAAAAAGAGAAGGCAGAAATCGGTTTTTTTTCATTCTTTGGATCAACCCTTTCAGTTTAAGTTTTTGGGAGGAGATAACAGGAAATTATACCAATCCTATTTGAAAATTCCGGTTTTCCACGGATATAAAGTTAGCTAAGGTGTAATCCTTCTTTCATCTGAAAAACTGCAAATTTCAAACCGGACCTGTATAAATTATTTGGTGGCGGGAGGAGTTTTCCGTTCCAGGAAGTAAAACACAATCAGAATAAAAACACCCACCACAATAAAAGAATCCGCTATATTAAAAATGGGCCAGTGAAAGTCCTTCACATACCAGTCTATAAAGTCAATGACATAGCCCAGACGCACCCGATCGATGTAGTTTCCTATGGCTCCGCCAAAGATAAAACCCAAAGCGGTCACTTGCAGTTTATTGGTTGTGTCTCGGAGAATGGAAAATATCAAACCCATACAAAAAACCGGAAATACCAGGAATAACACCCATCGTATATATTCATGACTGTCGCTAAACAGTCCGAAAGCCCCTCCCTGATTGCGTACATACTGAATATCAAAAAAATGGGGGATAACTGGAAAATTCTCCCCTACTTTCATAGAGGTGTGAATATAGAGCTTGGTGGCCTGGTCCAAAGCCAGCACAAATCCTGAGAAACAAAGAGCCTGTAGGTATTTAAGGTATTTATACGGCATATCCCTTGTCATAAGACAGAGAGTTTTGTCCGTCAAGGGAACTTTTATACCACCAGTTCTATACTGGTCCGGTTTGAAATTTTCCGGTTCTTCATAAGAAAAAATGC
>JAPOOY010000121.1 GCA_026713205.1 Bdellovibrionales bacterium | reverse complement strand
AAATAAGTTTTTAATACAGGATTTGAGTAAAAGGACAATGAAACAAAAAACACATAGAGGCGCTGCTAAGAGGTTCCGTTTAAAGCCCGGTGGGGTTGTGAAGCGGAAAAAAGCTAATATGCGACACTTATTATCCCATAAATCCTCTAAAAGAAAGCGCCAATTGGGTCAAATGACTTATGTGCATGAATCCGATGTTAAATCGGTGAAAAGACAACTGGGTGCCTGCTAAAAACAGGATCAGGAGACGGAAATATGCGTGTTAAAAGAGGTTTTAAAGCTCGGCGATTTAGAAAAAAAATTCTAAAACGCGCCAAAGGATTTTACTCCGCAAATAGCCGCTGTTTTGCCGTGGCCATTGAAAAATCCGATCGCGCTTTATCCTATCAGTACCGAGATCGAAGAACAAAAAAGAGGGATTTCCGCAGTTTGTGGATTCAAAGAATCAATGCCGCCGCACGGTTAAATGGAACCACTTATTCTCAGTTAATTAATGCTCTTCAGCAGAAAGAAATAGATATGAACCGCAAAATTTTAGCTGAGCTGGCAGTTAACCATCCTTCCCGCTTCTCCAATCTTGTGGAAAAAGCTTTAAACTAATCTTTGGAGGAACTTCCATTCTTCCAGGTAACTTGTTATTTTCTAAATACACAATCCTGCTCCTTCAGCATATATTTCAGAATTTTATTTTATGCTCCTCTTGTTTAAATTTTGCGGTTTTTCAGATGACAGAAAGATTCCACCTTCCCTTAAGAGAATATAGGGGTCAAAAGTTCAAACATGCGTTTTGCCACAAAGCGGCTGATAGCCGCTCTTGTGTCAAAGCCGAACTCACTTTTGACCCCTATATTCTCTTAAGGGAAGGCTAATTTTATGTAAAAGGAAAACCGTAAAACTTAAACTGGATCGGATATATTGTTTCAGCGGGAGTTTTGAAAATTTCAAAGGATAGAAATGACCCGACAATTTGAAAAAAGAAAGCGCGCCCATTTTACCCTTTCCCTAAAAGAGCAGGCGGAAACTCCTGTAAATACCGGCTTTGATTGTATAGAACTGATCCATGAAGCTCTGCCTGAAATCAATTTTCAGGATATTTCCCTCTCCCAAAAAACCTTTGACCGAACTCTTAAAACTCCGTTTTTTGCAAGCTCCATGACAGGAGGATGGGAGAAATCTGAACAATTCAACTTGAAGCTGGCTCAGATGTGTGAAAAACGATCCTGGATCATGGGTGTTGGTTCCCAAAGGGGTCAACTCACTGACAGCACAAAGGATAAGGAATGGCACAAAATACGATCGGCCTGCCCGGATCTGATCCTTCTTGGAAATTTAGGCCTTTCTCAAGTGATCTCCACTCCCGCGGAAAAGGTAGAAAAACTGGTAGAATCCCTTGGCGCTCAGGGGATGATTGTTCATACCAATCCCCTGCAGGAAGCTTTACAAAAAGAGGGAAGCCCGTTTTTTAAAGGGGGACTAAAGGCCCTGCAAAAACTGATTAAAACCCTTTCCGTTCCTGTCATTTTAAAGGAAACAGGTTGTGGTTTCTCTGAAAAAACCTTAGATCAACTGGAAGGTCTGGGACTTTTTGCTGTGGATTTAAGCGGGCTGGGAGGCACTCATTGGGGGCGGATTGAAGGAGCGCGTTTTACAGAAAAAGACTTTCAGCATGGTATTGGGGAAACTTTCTCAAAATGGGGTGTTAAGACATTGGACTCTTTGTTGTATAGTGGAAAGAAGAAGAGAAGTTTTAAAATATGGGCTAGTGGAGGGTTACGAAATGGTCTGGACGGCGCAAAAGCTTTGGCCCTTGGAGCGGAGGCTGTGGGATTTGGACGCCCCCTTTTGCAAGCCCTTAATGAAGGACCGGAAAAACTGGAGCAACTTATGGCTCGTTTGGAATATGAACTCCAGGTCTGTTTGTTTTGCACCGGCTCTTCCCATTTGAAGGAGTTAAGGGGGAAATGGAAATTTTGCCATTCATAAAGCTCTCTTTACTGATTTGGAGTTTTTGTTGAGGTGTACTGTCGTGTTTAAATTTTGAGGTTTTTCAGATGAAAGAATACTTACACCCTTGGCTAACTTTATGTCAGTGAGAAACCGCAAAATTTAAACAGGTTTGGTATAAAAATCCGTTATGAAGGAAAAATTTTTATGAAAGATTCTTTTTTAAATTATTTTTCCGGTTTTTCAAAATTAAACCACTTTCAAAGACTGGAAAAGTTAAAAGCCTATGGACTGATTTCAAAAGAGGATATCTCTTATTTAAATCAAGGGGTCACGGAACCTCACTTGGCGGAAAATCTCATTGAAAATGTTTTAGGTTATTTTGATTTACCCTTGGGAGTGGCTGTTAATTTTATCATTGATAATATCCCCTATGTGATTCCCCTGGCTGTTGAAGAAACTTCCATCATCGCGGCGGCAAGCAAAACGGCCCGTTGGGTTTGTTCCAACGGAGAAATTAAAACACAAAAGTTGGGTTCCTTTTCCACAGGGCAAATTCACATTGCTCAAGTGAAAGATTTTTCCCGGTTGAAAAAAATCATAGAAGAACATTTTGAAACCTGGAAACAGGAGGTTCATAAAAACATTCTTCCCGCTATGGTTAAACGGGGAGGAGGGCTGAAAGATTATGAGCTTCGCTCCATAAAACGCCCCGATGGAAAACAAATGGCTATATGGCATCTACACATAGAAACCTGTGATGCCATGGGAGCGAATTTAATCAATCAGGTGTGTGAATATTTAAAAACACCTTTGGAAGAGGCCAGTCAGGAAGAAGTCACTCTCTGTATTCTCTCTAATCTGGCGGATAAGCGGCTTTTTCGCGCTGAAGTGATCCTAAGAAATCAAGACCCGGTTCTCATTAAAAAAATTGAAGAAGCTTCTCTTTTCGGAGAAATGGACCCCTATCGGGCCGCCACAAGCAACAAAGGTGTTTTAAATGGCATTGATGCGCTTTTGGTTGCCACGGGAAATGACTGGAGAGCTGTGGAGGCCGGGCTTCATGCTTACGCCTGTCATTCCGGCCAATATAAATCCCTTACCCAATGGAGGGCGAAAGGGCGGGACCTTCACGGTGTATTGGAAGGCCCTTTTATGCTGGGAACCGTGGGAGGTGTGACCGATCTTCATCCCACAGCCCGCTTGGGGCTGAAAATTTTAGGTCATCCCTCGGGAGAAAGGCTGGCTCGCATTAGCGCCGCACTGGGGCTTGTGCAAAACCTCGGCGCTTTAAGAGCTTTGGTTACAGAAGGAGTGATTGAGGGACATATGAAACTCCACATAAAAAACCTGGCCCTCAAAGCCGGCGCCACCGAAGCGGAACAACCCCGATTGGAAAAACACTTATGCCGGATTTTAAAAAACCAAAAACATATTTCCTTTTCTCTGGTTGAAAAAACTCTCAGGGCCTGGCGAGCCGGAGGCTCCAACACTGAGAAAAATCTTTAGAAATAAACTTCTTATACTCCTCTTAAGGAAACATAAATTCCTATCATTTTAAAAAACCACGAAATTCAAACACGAACAATATAATCTGTATGCAAACAAATCCCCGATAATAAGCCTTCGGGGGTTTATATTTACAGGCGCTAGACGATATGCGAAAGGGTACTAGAAGCTCCAGCCAGAGAAGAAGAATTATAAAGCCCAATAACTGGGCTGTGGAAAAATTAAACTTTCTTTATCTAAATCAGAAAAACGGGTTTTGCCTAAACCGGACAAAAGTTCATAATGATAACGATCCAAATTGAGAACATAATTTTTAACTCTTTCTGATTTCTCCTCAATATCCAGTCCTTTTTGCAGACTTTCGGAATGGGTGGTGATTCCCACGGGACAAGTGTTGTTATTGCATTTGAGAGCCTGAAGGCATCCTATCGCCAACATAAAACCACGGGCTGTATAAACAGCGGAAGCTCCCATTGACAAAGCCATTATTTGCTTTCCCGCTCCAATAAGTTTACCGGCCGCTAAAAGTTTAAATTTATTTTTTATTTCATGTTTTTCCATAAGATCAGTCATTTTATGAAGAGCCGGAAAAAGAGCATAGCCCAGATCATCCATAAATGTTTTCGGAGCCGCCCCTGTTCCTCCCTCTGAACCATCAATGGCAATGTAATCAGGGTAGCTATTTTGTTTTTTCATTTCATATAGAATGTGCTCCAATTCACGAACTGACCCAAGACAAAACTTAATCCCCGTGGGAAGACCGGAAATGTCCTGCACCTTCCGAATAAACCGCACAGTGGATTCAGGAGATTGGCATTCTTTATGCCCAGGTGGAGAGATCACATCCTCTCCCTGAGGCACTCCTCTGAGTTCGGCAATTTCTTCTGTAATTTTTTCTTTAGGAAGAAGCCCCCCTTTTCCGGGTTTAGCCCCTTGGGATAGTTTAATCTCTATCATCTTTACTGACTCTAGAGCGGAAATTTTCTCCAATAATTCTGGATCCAAAGAGCCATCCGACTTTCTCACTCCAAACTTGGCCGTGCCCATTTGAAAAATTAAATCCGCCCCTTCTGTAAGATGATATTTTGGATAACCCCCTTCACCTGTATTTAAAGGAACCCCGGCTTTTTTCGCTCCACGGGATAAAGCCTGAATGGCTTTTTTCCCCAAAGCGCCATAGCTCATCGCGCTGATTAAAACCGCCTTTGTAATTGTATAGGACTGTGCCAAGCCCCGCTCTTCTCCAAAACAAACCTGAAAAGGTTGAATATGACTTTGATCCACAGGATAAAAAGAATGTTTTAATTTTAATTCCGTACCATCAAAATTTAACAGGGAACCAAAGGCGGAGGACTTCTCCTTATTCTTTGCTTTTTTATAAACATCCGCCCTCTCCATTCGGTTAAAGGGCTTTTCCTCCGTATCGCTGGAATAAAGGTATTGCCGAAACTCCGGTCCGATACTCTCAAAAAAATACCGAAACAAAGCCAGCAGACCAAAGTTTTTTAAGAGAGAGTGGCGGCTTTGAAAAAAAAGAAAATAAAAATTCAATAAATTGAAAATAAAAAAAGCCAGGGTCAGCCAAAGCCACTTAACATCCCAAAACCAACCGGCAAAACCGGAACCGGCCATAAAAAGCAAAAGACCCACATTAAAAGAACGGGTGATATTTTCCAAAGTGAGAATGTTTTTTTTTGATTTCATAAAAACCTTCAGCCTCGGCTGATTTCCGTTATTTCCCGATAAAAAATCTGACGATAAATAATAGGATTAAACAAAACAGACAAAACTCCAAATAAAATAAGGATAGAAAAGAACTGCGAATCAATATGTCCTTTTGAAAGAGCCAGATTTGCCACAATTAAGTCAAAAGTTCCACGGGAATTGAGTACCAAACCCACTTTAAGAGCTTCGGAGCGAGTAAATCCGGAAATTCTTGCTCCCAGCCAGGAACTCAAAATCTTAGCTCCATACCCCACTCCTATAATCACCACAACAGGCACCCAGCTTTCAAAAGCCTCTGGACTGATGAGCAACCCCAAATGCGCAAAGAAGATGGGAGTGAGAAAGTGACTGGTAATAGATTCTAAGGTGTGAGATAAAGAGCGGAAAATATCCGTTCCAATAATATCTTTATTTAATAGAAGTCCGCCGAAAAAAGCGCCAATAATAAAATGGAAGCCCAAGGCTTCCGCCAAAGTGCTGAAGACCAATACGAACACTAAACCCATACCAAAAACCGCTTCCTCTCCCACATAATCAATCAACTGTTTAACAAGTTTTTGAGTTCTCTTAATGTGACGAAGCTCCGATCTTAAAATTTTATTCACAATCATAATGGAAAAGAAAAAAACCAGCATGAAAGTTCCCTTAAGAAAAATGACTTTTACGAGCGCCATAAAGGAGGAGCTTTCCTGAGCATCAAAGGTAATACCTAAAACCAAAAGAGAAAGAATTTCCAAAACCACTGCTGTTCCCATCACTGTGTGACCCACTTTCGTATCCATCAGCTTTGTGCTACTCAGAACATTAAGGGCCACAGGGATGGATGTGATAGCAAAACACAGGGAGATGATAACGGAGGCAAAAAGAGAGAGTTGAAGAAGAGTTCCCACCCCCAGACCGGCGGCAAAAGAGCCGACAAAGGTAATCAAACTGCAAAGCAGGGCACGCTCCTTTAAAGAAGCAATGAAATCCTTTAAATCCACCTCCAGACCGGAAGCAAAAATCAAAAGAAAAACTGCCAGCTCTACAATTCCCTTGAGATTCTCAGTGGACTCCACAAGCCCAAAAACAGAGGGACCCAGCAACACCCCTGCCAGAATCTCCCCAATAATAGGATAGTATCCCATGGATTTAAAAAGTCGGCCCAGCAAACGGGAAACAGTGAGTAAAAGGAGTAAGCTTGTGATTAAATGCATAAGAACCTGAAAGTTAGTTTTTTATTGGATAAATTGTAAGAAGTTTGCCCATCAATGATGACCTTCATCTCTTTAAAAGAATAAGTTTTTTTCCAAGAAAAGTCAACTGAACTCTATATCTTCTGAATTAAAATTTGAAGTTTTCTTTTAAGACTATATTAGTCCGATTTGAGTTTTGCGGTTTTTCAGATGAAAGAATGTTACACCCTCCCTTAAGCGAATAGAGGGGTCAAAAGTTCAGACATGCGTTTTGCCACAGAGCAACCTTTGGTCGCATCTGTGTCAAAGCCGAACTCACTTT
>JAPOOY010000115.1 GCA_026713205.1 Bdellovibrionales bacterium | reverse complement strand
TTCCTCTCCAAAACCTTTTGAAGCCTCTCTCCTGAGGAGCCTTCATAGGCCATAAAAGCTCTATGATTTTTTGGAACACGAATATTTTGAAGCTTTTGAGGAGGGTGCAGAGTAAGGACCTCAGTTCTTCCACTAATAGCGGAAGCTTTTTCAATGATATTTTTCCAGCGTTTGGGTCTGTTAACAGGCACTTGATTTTCATCTTTAAAAAAACTGAGTTGGGAAATAAAAGGGTGAAAGTCTTTAACCCCTAATTCAACCGCTTTTTCCAGGATGTTATCCAATTTATGAAGCCGTGGCAGGGACAGCGCTAAATGAAGATAGGGGCGATCCAGAGGAGGAGCAGGGTTGCTTTTTACAATGAGAGCCGTGGCTTTAAAACGGGATACGGAATCCAGTTTTACAGTGTATCGGACACATCCACCGGCCAGCAGTTCAAATAATTCCCCTTTTTGAAGGCGGGAGACACGGCACACATGGTGAAATAGCTGATCTGTTAAAAAGAACTTTTCACCCTGCCGGCAAGAGGAATCAATCCAAAAGCGTCTCATAATTTCTTTTCAGAATATAGCAGATTTTTTAAGGGTTTAAAGAAAAATATTAAAGAATTTTAGAGAGTTTTTGCAACTCCGTCATTCATGAGTATTTGGCGGCTGTCTTGCTTGCCTAAACGCAATTCTTCCCGTTGAATTTTTTTGTCCCGTGGAGCTTCAATGCCAACACGAACCTGCTGACCTCTCACTTGAACAATTTGGATTTTTATGTTGCCGTCAATGGTGATTACTTCACCAATTTTTCGTGTTAAGACTAACATTGGATAACCTCCTTGAAACTGCCAATATTAGGGTTCCACCTGGGATTTGGGCATCAAAGGTAGAAACACTAAGCTAACATTCTGAGTTTAAAAGTCAATGGTTAATTGCAGATAAGAAAATTTTACCTGTCTCTAAAAATTCAAAGTTAAAACCCTGTTTTTGTTACCTTTTTATTCCAATAACATCTTTAATTTTAATAGAAAAATATTTCTTTTTTTCTAAAAAATTTTTTAACGGAAATTAGAAAAATTTATGAAATTAAATGTTTATAAAAAATATCTTAAAACTAACTTTAATAGCTTTGTTCCTTTTTTATTTTTTCTTTCTTTTCTTTTAGTAGAAAGGAGAAAGTTGGCTTTAAAGCCTTAATTTAACTCTTGTTTCTCTGAAAAAACCCTTTTTTTTGCTATTATGCGTTAAAAACTTTCTTTCTCATTTTGTCTCTTTTTGAGACAGTGAGTAAAGTGAATTTTGTGTAAACAAAAAATCTCAAAATTCAAACCAGAGAGATATTCCTTTTTTTCCGGAAAAAATGACGCGCCCCCCAAAGACTTCAGTCTTTTAAAATAAACCGGCTAAAATGCAAGAGGTTTTTACTGAATGAACACATACATACTTTTGCATAAAAAACATCCGTTCACCTTGGAAAAATCTATTCCGGGTTTCCCAAAGTTAAAATTTATGAAGATAGCTATTTTAACAGTGACTCTTTTTTTTCCCTTCTTTATTCAGGGGCGTTCTCTTCCTCCTTTACCACTTATTGATAACCGTGAAGATGGGAGCAATATTCAGAAAAAATCAATTTCCCCTTTGCCACTCATTTATAATCGTGAAGTACAGAGATGGATTTATGTGTTTGCGCGACAGAAAACCTCCTACATGAAGACCTGGCTCGCCCGCTCCTACCGTTACCTTCCAAATATGAAGAAAACTCTCAGAGCGAAAGGGCTTCCTGAAAACCTGGCTTACATGACCTTGATTGAGAGCAGTCTTTCTTCCCATGCGGTCAGTTCTGCGAAGGCCGTTGGTTACTGGCAGTTTATCAAACCCACGGCTTTGCGTTTTGGCCTTCAGGTCAACGATTGGATGGACGAGAGAAGGGATTTTAAAAAAAGCACACGAGCCGCAGGAAAGTACCTTTATCAACTCTATCGGCAATTTCAAGACTGGCCTCTCAGCCTGGCGGCCTACAATATGGGTGAACAAAGACTCACCCGCCTTATGAAAAAACACCGATCGGATAACTTTTGGATTCTTGCAAGAAAACCGGATTTTCCAAGAGAGACAGCATTTTATGTTCCTAAAATACTGGCTGTGATTCTTATTATGAAATCCCCCTCACGGTATGGCTTTCACCAGTTTAAAATTCTTATGCCCCATGAGTATGATGTTTTCTATGTTCCGGGAGGCACTCATTTAAAAGAGCTTGCCAGGAAAGCTTCAATTCCTTATAAGAAATTCGTTCTTTTAAATCCTGAATTAAAAACGGATCGTATTCCCCTTTATATTAAAAATCACCGATTACGGGTGCCAAAAGGGTCCGGGAAGCTCATATCCGCCTGGCTGCGGGACATTCAAAACTCTTTTTTTTCCCCCACCCTTCATAAAGGGACTGTTCTACATTAAAAAAATCTTATACATTTAGTTAAAAGAGGAAAGAATTTATATTTTTTAGATGAAAAGAAGTCATATTAACTCCAATAAAGAACCATAAAATTCAAGCGGGAGGAATTAAGTTATCGCTTACGAGGTACTGGCCCGAAAATGGCGGCCTAAAAATTTTTCAGAATTGATCGGGCAGGAGGCTGTTCGGAAAACACTTACGAATTCTCTTATTCAAAAGAGGGTTCATCCGGTGCTTCTTTTCACCGGTCCGAGAGGGACGGGTAAAACTTCCACCGCCCGAATTTTTGCAAAAACACTTCGCTGTCAAAATAAAAAAGACCTGATTCCCTGTGAAAAATGTGAAGATTGTCAGACCATTCAGTCCGGGAGCAGCCTGGATGTTATGGAAATAGATGGAGCCAGTAACAATGGGGTGGATGCCGTTCGTGATCTTCGGGATACCGTGAATTATCTTCCCTCTGCCGGTTTTTATAAAATTTATATTATTGATGAAGTACATATGCTTTCCACGAGCGCTTTTAATGCTCTTTTAAAAACTTTGGAAGAGCCTCCGGATCATGTGGTCTTTATTATGGCCACAACGGCGGCAAACAAAATACCTCAAACGGTTTTATCCCGTTGTCAAAGATTGGATTTCCATTTAATTTCTCCCCGATCCTTAAAAGAGCAATTGGAAAAAATCTGCCAGGGAGAAAACATTTCCATTGAAGAAGAGGCTTTGTGGCTCATTGCAAAACAGGCTCGCGGTTCTTTGAGGGCTGGTCTAAGTCTTTTGGATCAACTGATTAATTTTTGTGGTGATGCCATCACTCAAGATCAAATTGCTGATGTTTTAGGACTAACAGATCCTTTTTTGGTTTTTGATATTTTAAAAGCTATTGTTCAAGGATCGGAAAAATATATGTTAGAAAATATTCATGCCTTTGCCATTAAAGGGGGAGAGCCGGAGATACTGTTTCAACATTTGATAGAAAATCTCAGGGATTTGCTGATATTAAAGGTGAACCCGGATAACTCTCCAGTGTTGGTCCATGCCTCGGAAACGGAGATCGATTCTCTTAAAAAATTGGGTAAAACAGCCTCTTACGAGGATCTTCATTTAATGTTTGATATGCTTCTTAAGGCGGAAAGGGATTTGGCTTTTTGTCATGATAAACACATTGCCTTGGAGATGTTGCTCCTTCGCTTATCTCAGGCGCCAAGGGTGGAGTTTATCGCGCCTTTGAATGTTTCACAGGTTCAATCATCAAAGTCAGAAGATGAATCAGAAACAGAAAAGAGTTCTTTAACGGATTCAACTATTCAAAAATCTTTTTCAGAACAGTCAACAACAAGTGGTATCATAAAAGATAAGCGGGAGATCACCTCCCTGCAGAAAACATCTTCTTTGGATTATCCGGCTTCTGAAGGGTCTGTTTTTAAAACCGATATTTCGGAAGAACAAAATGCAGAGACTTTTGATTCATCTCAGACATCATGGAATAAAGAAAAAGCGCATCATAAAGAAGGACATGCGCCACAGGAAAAAAAAAAGCCTCAGGCATTAAGCTTTGATCAACAGGAGGAGCGGAGTAAACAGAAGGTTAAAGATCGTTCAGAAAAAAGTAAGAGCCCTGATTTTTCTGAAAAACAGAAGGATTCTCTTAAAACATCTCCCTTATCAAATAGGGGAGAGGATGAAATTTCAAAGCCTTCTTCTGTTAATAATGAAACCTCAAATATCCCAAATAAAAAATGGTTTACTTTTATCGATTTTATCAGA
>JAPOOY010000102.1 GCA_026713205.1 Bdellovibrionales bacterium | reverse complement strand
TGCAACCATGCTTTGTGCCACAGAACGCCTTTCAGCCGCCTCCGTTTCTAAGCCGAACTCATTTTTGACCCCTATAGCCTGTTATAAAGGGCCTATGTCTCTTAAATAAAAACCGGAAAATTTCAAACACGATTGGTATAACAAGGTTTAGCCGTTTGACGGCTTTATGCTTTGGGGAACTGTTTCTGCGGGCTCTGTGGCTTTTCCCAAACAGTCTTCTCTTGTTGTTTTTAAAAAATTTTCTACACAAAAAAGGAAACTGGCATCCTCTTGTTTTTGGCATTTTTTCTGTGCCAGGTTATATTTTTCCACGCATGAATCTTCTTCTTCCTTTGTCAGGCAGGAGTCCTTATCCACGATAGCCTGATGGAAGCAGCCATCCCCGGTATTTGAGGAATTCCCCTTACAAAAATCAAGAAATACTTCCATATCATTTTTGAGGCATTGTATTGAAGAGTTTAAGTACAGATTATCTGATGCTCCTTGTGCGAAATCCGCTTCCGGTGAATTTTGCTTCCAACAATCCGTCACTTCTTTTGAGAAGTTTTCTGAGCAAATGATAAGGCTTTCATGCTCTTTGTTTTCACATTCTTCCAAAGCCAGAGTTAGTTTATGGGTTTCCACGCACTGGAGGGCTTCTTCATCTGTTTTAGTTGTGGTCCAGCAGAGATCTTTCCTTAGATTAACCTGATTAAAGCAATATTCTACATCATTACTGACTTGATCTCTGCAAAGTTCAAGGCTTGGATAAGCTTTCTTTAATAAACATGGAGTGATTGTTTCTTGAAGGGCCATCGTTGCATTTGGATTTGATATTTTTTCAGAGGTTTGCGCTGCGGTATTTAAAAAAGTCATCAAGCCCAGGAACAAACTGAATAAATAAGAGCTTAATTTTTTTAACATTTCAACTTCTTCTACTTAATTTCTTTTTGTTTACAATAGATAAAATTAAATAGCAAGAAAATTCAAAAAATAGGATGAAATGGGCGATTTTATACCGATCGTCTTTGAAAATTTCCGGTTATTATTTAAGATGTTTTAGAGCTTTTTTTCACAGGTTATTGGAAATAAACGGAAGGATTCAGCTCAAATGAATTCAAACTGAAAAATTGTACTTTTTTCAATGTTCCCGTATATAATAGAGAGGAAAGAGGTTTAAATTTTTTAGAGCGTTGAATGTTGAAATGAAAAATTCTGTTAGAAATATAATCTTAAATCCCTTGCTGATAGCGCAATTCATTGCTCATTTATCTTTTATTCCCATGTTGATTTGGGCCGGTTGGCAGCAGTGGCTCACGGCTTTTGTTGTTTATTTTTTTACAGGCTGTTTTGGCATGAGCATGACTTATCACAGACTACTGGCTCATAATTCGTGGAAAGCGCCCAAGTGGTTTGAGTGGTTTGGAACTTTATGTGCCACTTTGGGTTTAACCGGCAGCAGCCTGGCCTGGTGTTCCGTTCATAAAGAACACCATCAAAAAGTGGATACGGAAAAAGATCCTCACAGCCCCCATTATATGAAATGGTATGAAGTTCAATTTTTTAGTATGCTTTATCCCCCAAAGATAAAATTTATGCGGCAAAAACTAAAGGATCCTTTCCACCGATTGCTTCATAATCATTATTTCCTGATAAACTTTGGTTATTCCGCTTTTTTGTTTTTTCTGGATCCTTTTGCGGTGATCTATGCCCATCTTTTCCCTGCCGCTGTTCTTTGGAATAGCGGGAGCGCTGTAAACACAGTGGGACACCTCTTTGGTTATAGAAATTTTAAGACAAGCGATTCAAGT
>JAPOOY010000161.1 GCA_026713205.1 Bdellovibrionales bacterium | reverse complement strand
GAACTCATTTTTGACCCCTATAGGCTGTTATAAAGGGCTTATGTCTCTTAGATAAAAACCGGAAATCTCAAACACGATCAGTATAACCGGAAATTTCAAACACGATTGGTATATATAAGGTATTAGCTCTACTTAGAGGTGGTTTTGAAGTTTTTATATTTTTTTGTAAATTTTTCAGCCCGCCCCTCTGTATCCAAAATCCTTTGCTGACCGGTATAAAAAGGATGAGAGGCGCTGGATACATCAAAAGTCACCAAAGGATAAGTTTTGCCATCTATTTCAATGGTATTTTTTGTCTGAACTGTGGAAGTGGTGATGATTTGAAAACCACAAGACACATCCTTAAAAACAGTTTCACGGCTTTTGGGGTGAATATCTTTTTTCATATTCTCCTTCTTGTATAGCAAATCAACCCCTCTGACAAGGGTTTTTCAAGCCTCATAATAGGGAAATTTATCAGTAAATCGTCTGTTTTGACATCAATGCTCTTCCAATTTGACTGTTGAGTGAGGTTATCAATCCTGTTTGAGTTTTGTGGCTTTCCATTTACATGGAGTTAGCCCTCCCTTAAGTGAAGAAAGGGGATCAAAAGTGAGTTCGGCTTTGACACAATAGCGGCGGGACGCCCGCTTTGTGGCAAAACGCAAGTTTGAACTTTTGACCCCCTTTCTTCACTTAAGGGAGGGTGTAATTCTTCTTTCATCTAAAAAGCCACAAAACTCAAACCGGAGGAGTGGAATAAGAAATAGGCAACCTTTTCAGTTTTTTCTGGACAAAAAGTAAAAAGGTCATTATAGAGGGGTCTATGGCTGTCAAAAGACACTATTTTAAAACTCAACGACGCCTGGGATTGGAACTGCCAGGCCTTGGAAAAAGCGGCGCACTCAGCCGTCGCCCCTATCCCCCCGGAGAAAGTGGAAATAAAAGAAAAAAATACTCTGACTACGCTCTACGCTTGGAGGAGAAACAAAAACTTCGGCTGAACTATATCTTAACAGAAAGGCAGCTTCGGCGATTTATCCGAGATTCCAAAACAGGTCAACCCGCCAACTGGGTGAACAGCCTGGCCAGCCGACTGGAACGGCGGCTGGATAATGTGGTTTTCCGATTGGGATTTGCTCCGAGTATTCCGGCTGCCAGACAACTCGTAAGTCATGGCCACATTCTTGTTGATGGAAAAAAAGTGGATATTTCCTCTTTTGTTGTGAAAAAAGATCAGGAAATCTCCCTTAAAGATAAAGCCCTTAAAAATCAGACCGTGCTTCAAGGACTTCAAAAACCCCGTTTGGATCTACCGGATTATCTGAGGAAAGAAGACAAAGATGGAAAAGTGGTGGGCATTGTCCAGGCTCTTCCAGGATTGGAGCATATTCCTTTTCCATTTGATGCCGGTCTTTTTACTGAATATTACGCCGCACGAAAAGCCTGATTTTTCTCATACTGATCCAGTTTAAATTTTAAGATTAAGGAAAAAGCCGCTGGATCGCCCAGCCTCCCTTGCGCTTTTTAAACAAAAATCGGTCATGCAGGCGATGATTTTTTTCCATCCAAAACTCCATCCTTTGTATGGAAAGGGCATATCCTCCCCAGTGAGAAGGACAGGGAACAGGCCCCCCTTTAAATCGCTGTTTTACCTCTATCTTTAAAGCATCCAATGTCCGCCGGTTCAAAACTGGCTGAGATTGTTGGGAAAGCCACTGACTGAGCTGGCTTTCCCGACTTCGCGTACCCCAATAGGCGACTGATTCCTTTCGGGGAATTTTTTTAACCTTTCCCTCTATACGAATTTGCCGACCTGGATTTTCCCAATAAAAAGTGGCCGCCCCTTGGGCATTATTCTGTAAATTTTGGCCCTTACGGCTTAAGTAATTTGAAAAAAACACCAGGGAATCCCCTCTAAAATACTTGAACAATACAATCCGAGCGGAGGGCTGGCCTTTGTCACTTGTGCAGAGATTCATAGCCCAGGAGTTCTTAAGTTGTTTATTTTTTTGGGCTTTTCCCAGCCAATCCTTTAAAATAACCAAAGGATCCACTGAACCTAAAATTCGTAGCACCTCGGAGATTGACTCAATCTTCTTTTTCTGCTTAGGATTTGGAATAACGACACCCCTTTTGATACTTCTTACTATTTAGAAAAAAACTTATAACTGTTTCTATTGCCTCATTGCGCGGTTTATCTTTTTCCAGAAACAATTCATGCTTACCGGCTATTTGAGTTATATGACAGCAATCAGGTATCCTATCACAGAAAGAGTGATGATGCTCATTTGAAACAAGCCGATCCTTCTCACTTTGAAGAATGAGAAATGGAGTGGCTATTTGATGTATCCGTTTTTTTTTCATGAGTTGGTCTGTGAGCTTGAAACTTTCCACAACCCAACGAAAGGAAATCCCCCTTGATGCAATTTGAGGAAACCATTTTTCTTCCACATATTCAGAAAAAGCATAACGGGAGAGACTGTTTGTAAGCGCTTTTCTTGTAAAACGATTGCGAAGAGAAGGAACCCTCCAGGTACAGGGCAAATATGAACAGTAACCGGTTAATACAGCGAGGCTAGTTTTTTCCAAAAAAGGAAATAAATTGCTTTTCACTTTGATCATGGGGGCTGAAAGCACAACAAATTTAAATGGAGATTTTTCCGAGTGAGTTTGTAGATAATCCAAGGCAATAGCTCCACCCATAGAATGAGCTATGAGAAATAAGCGAGAGCGATCCACTTCCGCATCATTTAAAACAACACGGATAAAGGCCTCCATATCTTCTCTATATAAGGAGTAGTTTTCCACATAAGTAGCCGGTGGATTTGGAATTGTTTGATCAGATGACTTTATTTCTCCTGATGGAGAGAGAGTTACAGGTGGGTCAACGGAATGGGATAAAACATTCCTGGAAAGGCCCTGATATCTATGATCGTAGGTGTAAATAGGAGACCAACCCTGAAGATAAAAATCATAAAAAAGCTCTACATACTTAAGTACATTCTCCCCTTTTCCATTTATAAAAACAAGGGAGCCGTTTTTTCCCCGTCCCTTTCCAAACTTGGCATAACGAAGTGTAATTTGTTTTGCCCCCTGAAAATCCCCTATGGTGTAAAAATCCCCTTTTTCCAAGAGCTTATACACAGGAGATAAATCCGATTCCCCAAGAGCCATAGCCAAAAAAGGAAGACAAAACAGCCAGGATAATACGAGCTTCAGGATTATTTCCATTGTTTTGAACAGCTCTCTCATAATCCGTTTTCTCCTTTTTTATGTAGGAATTTTTCTGCTCCTTAATATTTTGTACTGCTCCAAAATTGTCAACAATATACTCTTCTTATACTCCTCCGGTTTGAAATTTTCCGGTTCTTCATAAGAAAAAATACTTACACCCTTTATAACAGACTATAGGGGCCAAAAATTCAAACATGCGTTTTGCCACAGAGCGACTTTCAGCCGCATCTGTGTCAAAGCCGAACTCATTTTTGACCCCTATAGTCTGTTATAAAGGGCTTATGTCTCTTAAATAAAAACCGTAACAGTTCAAACACAATCGGTATAGTTTGAGTTTTGTGGCTTTCTTTTGAAATCAAATAAAGGACAAGACATCATTTCAAGAGATTTTTACATTTCCGAAGACTGTTTGTCTTTCTTTTACAGGGCTTGTGCCTTTCTTTCATCTTATCAGGAAGTCCCCCAGATCTCTTGACCCTTAAAAGTCCAAACCGAAGGAGCATAGCTAATTCTCATTAGGGACGCGACCAGCTAAGGAATGAACACAATTTATAAAGGATTCCTTATCATCATTGATTTGAAATTTTAAATGCCGTATATATAATTCAGATGAGGAAAAAATGTTTTCAAAACTTTTCTTGTATCCCCTATTTTTCTCCATAATCTTTTTCCTGACGGCCTGCTCCTCTGTAAAAAAGAACTCTCTAAGCACGGAAAATTTAACCGTAAGACAAATTAAAAAATTAGATCAAGCCCAGGAGTATATCCAACAAAAAAAATTTAAAAAAGCCGGTGAAATTTATGATGCTCTTGCAAAAGACTTAAGAGGAAAGCCGCTGGAAGTGATGATGCTGTTTAACGGAGGCAGCAGTCATCGTGAAGCCGGAAACTGTGAAATAGCTGTGACCCGCTACCGACGACTTCTGGACAGATCTCTTAAACAGATCCGCTTTAAAGCCAGAGGTTTGCTGGAAATCAGCTTCACTTATGAATGCCTGGGGCAAACCCGTCTCAGCTTTCTGTCTCTGAAAGATATCACCGCTTTTCGTAAATATCTTTCTCTGGAATTTCAAAAAACGGTTTATCCGGCCCGATTGGGCATTGCGTACGCGGCAACGGAACAACTACAGAAAAGCCTGCAATATCAAACTCTGGCTCTAAATGGAGTCCTTCAATTAAAAAAACAATACACCTCTGAAAAAGATTTATCCCAAAACCTGAGTCGGTTATTTTATTTCATGGGACGATCTTACACTTCAAAATCTCATTTAAACCCTGTTCCCTTTATTGTATCTTTTCCCCATCATCAATTATACCTGCTGCAAAGTATCTTTCTCAAAGACAATGTATGGTCTTCCCGTTCAGAAAAGGAATTAACTCTTATTTTTGAAAAACTGAAAATGGCCTTGAACTCACCTGTTTTACGAAAGAAATACAAAAACTTTATTCTAACAGCTTTAAAAAAAGGGGAAATACTCTCTCAAAATGAAGCGGATTCTTTTTTCATTGTTTCCTATAAAACAAAAGCCAATAAAATCAAATCTCTGTTTTGATGTGTCTTTCTCCAGTTTTGCTGATCCGGTTTGAGTTTTTCAGTTTTCCACTGACATAAAGTTAGCCCTCTCTTAAGAGGATAAAGGTGTCAAAAGTGAGCACGAATTTGACACAGATGCGGCTGAAAGTCGCTCGGTGGCAAAATGTATATTTGAACTTTTGACCCCTTTATCCTCTTAAGAGAGGGTGTCAGTATTCTTTCATCTGAAAACCCTCAAAATTAAACGGACTGATAGATTCCCAAATCACGACAAAAATCTGTTAATAACGCATAAATAAGAATTTTTTTAAAAGTTTTTCCAGACCTAAGACCGGTTTTTCTGAAGACAGGCTGGATACTCTCAAGAACCCTTTTTTTTTTGACGATAAAAAATCTGTGATGAATTGGAAAAAAGTGAAGTAACTTATGTTTGTACAACCTTTTAAACTTTATTTATGTGCGGTTTTTTTCCTGATGGCCTTATCCTGTGAGAAGCCCCCGGAGCCTGTTCGTCAACCCAGTGCAGTTGATGATTCCAATGATAGTGGCCGCTACAGCCGAACAAGGCGTGACCGTAGTGAAGAGGCGCGCACCAGACGACATTCCTGCCGAAACTTTGGAGAACAAAGTGAGTTGAAATGTGCCCAGGAGGAAGATTGTAAAGATGCCTGTAATGATCTCTTTCCCATTAAAAAATATGAAGATGAATGTTTGGAACTACCGGTAGAACTGGTGTATTCCTTTGAGGAATTGCTTTATTTGATGGACGCAGGTAAG
>JAPOOY010000157.1 GCA_026713205.1 Bdellovibrionales bacterium | reverse complement strand
GGCTTCTTCAAATGGTGAGAAATTTGGAAGTGGAGCGGATCACTTTGGCGGCCATGTCTTTGGGGATTGCTCGGCGGTGTTTGGAGGAGATGAATCACTACAGTTCAAAAAGAGAGTCCTTTGGAAAACCTATCCGCTTCTATGGACAGATACAAAAACATATTGCCCAAAGCTACGGAGATTTTCAGGCGGTTCGGACTTATGTGTATGAGACGGCTCGTTCTTATCAGGCGGAAAATGAGAAAAATTCCGGTTCGGGTGATACTGATCTTTTTAATCAAAGACTGCAAAGTGATGGGGTGAAGCTGGTGGCTTCCCGTGTGGGCAAAGATATTGCCGATCGGGCTATCCAGGTTTTAGGAGGTTATGGATATGTGGGGGAGTACCGTGTGGAGCAGTTCTGGAGAGATGCAAAACTTCTGGAAATTGGCGGCGGCACTATAGAGGCTTTGGAGAAAAACATTACAAAGGATTTACATGGGATCTCTTCAATTTGATTTTTCCGAACGACATGTTTTGATTACGGGAGGCGCTCAGGGAATCGGGCAAAAAATAGCGGAGCGGTTTTTACAGTCCGGCGCCTCTGTCACTCTTTGGGATATTCAGGAGTGTGAAATAAAGGGGAAAAGTCATATAAAAACTCAAAAAGTGGATGTATCCTCTTATAAGGAATGTGAAAGGGGGGTAAAAGCCCTTGAGGCTCCCATAGATTTTTTAGTGAACAACGCGGGAATTTTACGGGACAGGAGTTTGGCCAAGCTCACTGAAACGGACTACCGATCCGTTATTGAAACCAATTTAAACAGCGTATTTTATGTGACAAAAAGTCTTCTGCCTTGCTTTAACAGCCATTCCTTCAAACGCATTGTGAACTTATCCAGTGTGGTGGCTCTTTACGGAAATTTTGGTCAGACCAACTATGTGGCCGCCAAGGCGGGAGTGATTGGCCTCACAAAAGTTTGGGCCAGGGAGCTTGGACGCAAGGGATGGACCGTGAACGCCATAGCGCCGGGATTTATTCACACTCAAATTCTACAAAATATGCCGGAGGAGATTTTAAACTCTCTTATTAAAAAAGTTCCCATTGGAAGGTTAGGGCAAACGGAGGATGTGGCGTCTGCCTGTCTTTTTCTCTGTTCTGAAGAGGCAAGCTATATTAACGGAATCACTTTAAGTGTGGATGGCGGAGTGACTGTTTAACCGGCAGGTTCAGGAAATCCGATGGGCTTTTGTGGCAAATCCCGCCTTTTTTCTGTTGGCGGTGTTTTTATGAATCACACCTTTTTTTTTGGCTTTGTCCACCAGGCTAAAGAAGCTTTTCAAAAGAGAGGTTGTTTCCTCTTTATTCTTACTTTCAATGCTTTTTCTCAACCGTTTTTCATGGGTTTTAATGGAGGTTTTCCAGTGTTTGTTCACACGGGCCTCTTTTTCAGAAGATCGGATCCGTTTTTCCGCTGATTTGTGGTTTGCCAAAAAGGCCTCCTTAATGTTTGACTGAGTAGAAGAAATAACACGGATTTTCTGTTACAGGCAAGAGTTTTTTGAAAACACATCAATCCCATTCCCCCGTTGGCTTTTGGGCCTCTCGTATGTCCCTTGGAACTCTCGTGAGCCGTGTTTTTGGCCTCTTTCGGGATATTTGCATAGCTCATTTTTTTACCCGAACTCAAACGGATGTTTTCTTTGTGGCTTTTCGGTTTCCTAATTTCTTCCGAAGGGTTTTGGGGGAAGGCTCTTTTTCCGCCAGTGTAACTCCTGTTATTTCTGAAACCCTTTGTCAAAAGGGAGGAGAACAGGAGGCTCGTCAGCTTTCCTCTGTTTTATTCACCTGGCTGTTTCTTATTACATCCTTTCTGACAATGGTGGGGATTGTCTTCATGGATGATATAATGGAAGTTTTTTTCGG
>JAPOOY010000120.1 GCA_026713205.1 Bdellovibrionales bacterium | reverse complement strand
AATCCAATTTTCAAAAGCTTTTCCAAAAAGAGGATTGCCTGGCTGTAAATCAAACCTCTTGGTAAGGTAATTTACAATACCTACATCGGAAAAATAAAACTTTGGAGCCGCAGAGGTCCTTCGTTTAGGTTTTTTTCTGTAGCAGGGGAGAAAAGAGCCTATGAGTGTATCTTTAAGGATATAAAAATAATTTTTTGCCGTGACAGAAGATATCCCACACTCTCTGGCTATATTTATAAAATTGACAGGCTCTGTATCTGATAAAGCTGAAATCTCCAGAAAATCATTAAAAATTGAAAAATTTTGTACAAAACCTTCATGGGCAATTTCTTCTTTAAGATAATCATCACAATAGCTCTTTAAAGCTCTTTTTGGATTTTTCACGGAAAAAATACCAGGAAGATAACCATTGTTTAGTATATCTATCAAGGAAAAATCAGCTTTTAATTCTGATGAGACAAAGCCAAACAACTCAAATCTATCTGCACGCCCTCCAAGTAAATTAACATGTCCTTTTTTCAACTTTTTAGCGCTGGAGCCGCATAAGCCAAAGACAATGTTTTTGTTCTCAATAAGCCAATGCACCTCATTGAGTAATTCCGGAACATTTTGTATTTCATCAATAATAACAAATTTATTCTTAAAATGAGGAGAGGAAAGCTCCTGTCTGAGCAAAGAAGGCTCTTTTTTATAACGAATGAGTTTTTCTGTATGAAGGAGATCAATAAAAAAAGCGTTTGGGTAAGAGACTTTAAGGAGGGAGCTTTTACCTGTTTGCCTGGCTCCCCAGAGAAAAAAACTACGGGAAGGTTTTTTATCTAAAATTAACTGTCGGCGATACATGAGTTTATTCTAACATAATTTCATGAAATAATAAAACTACATTTTATTATTTCATGAAAAAATAAATCAGCTTTTTATTATTTCCTATCAATTTTAACAGCTTATTTTATTACATTCACTTAAATTTTTGACTTATCATGTGATTATCATTTGACGGCACATAAAAGAATTTTATACGAATCCTCCTCTCCCAAGAAGTCGCCTTCACAAACAATAAATCTTATCTGTCATCTGATTATCATTTGAAATAACAACCCTAATTCTCTTGACATTAAACCCTATATAGGCTAAATAACTACTCCTTTTTATTTATTATTATGAAAGTAAAATCCTTATTAATAAGCTTATTTTTATCCGCTATTGTCTTTCCGGCAAAAGCTCACGAAGGACATTCTCATTCCCACTCTCACCAGAGTACAGGCAGAGAAAAAGAATTGATACGCACTCTTATCAATCAAGCGGCGGCTCTCGCTCCCGAAATGCTTCACTCCTCCCAATCTCTGGCCCTTCCTTATATCACCCCAGGCCGACAGAGGGTTGATTGGGATAATGCCGGTTCGGATATGATGAGAAATTTAGCCAAACTTTATCGCCACAAGCTTCATGATAGCTGTCCCTTTGCGATAAATGAGAATGAACTCATTAAAGCCGTTCCCGACCATATTGCGAAAGGCAGGATAGCCACTCACATCAAACCTCTGGGAAATCTTGTGGAAGGGGGAACAACAACAATTTCAGCAATAGGTTCAAAATACGGACCTACTGCAGCCGTGTTAAAAGGCTCCGCTGAAGCCATTGAAACCGCAGTTGCCTTAAGCACTCCTTTAAAAGGCTTCCATATTCTTTGTGAACCTATTGATATACTTATTTTATTTCTGGTAAGAAAAGCGCAAATTTACGGACAGATCTTCAGGAGCAGTCCAATGCTGGAACAAAATCGTTTTGCCTCTCTTTTGCGATTAGCCTGGATCAGAAGAAAGATGATAAAAGGACTGAAAAAAGCTTTGGTTCAATTAGAGTCAGAAAAAATAAATTATGAAAGTCTGCACAGAATCAGCCATGAGGGAAGAAAAAATAACAGAGAACGCTATGTGAAGAGTGTCTCCGCCAAAGCCGGAAAGCTTTTCTCACAAATCAGAGAGATTGACTCTCAGCTGGAGGATCAAAATCTCACTCCAAAAAAAAGAAAAAAACTTTCAGCTAAAAAAGATAAGCTTTACAGAAAAATAGCCCATAAAGCGGCTGTGACCAGAAAAGAATTTTTTGGCCGCCGTTATTGGCTGTCTGGTTTGATGTTTTCCCGAAAAGGAAAAAAAACTCATGTAAAGGGGCACACTTTTCCTGACAGCCTCACCTCTCACCACTGGCTTTGGCCCCTTCAGGTTCAGGATATTTGGGATCGATCTCTTGTAAAACAAGCCGCTGAAGAGATGAAGGCGCCTCTCCGACCACACCTGAAAGAAGATGAAATCCGCAGAGGGTTGGCGGAAGAATTCTATGATAACCTCCCTGAAAATCTCCGCTCCACCAATCGGGAAGACCATATCCAGTCCATAGAATACATGATGGGAGATATAGAGAGAATTTTTGATCCGTCCCTCTCCGTGGAGAAAAAACATTTCCTTTCCTTTCAAACCGAAATGCTATTAACGAGTCTTTTTGAAGGTTTTATTCAAATTATCAATGAGGAAACCTCCAAAAACCTCAATAGTCGGGGCTGGTTTAAACAATTGTGGAGCAAAGCCCGACTCAACTGGAAGCATTTCAGATTTATCCGTCATAGTCACATTTTCACGGATTTTTTAATGGCCGCTTCCTTGGCGAAAGACAGAACCGCTCTCATCTCCTATAAATATGAAGCTATGGAAAACTTTCTGATCTTTATGAAATATTTAATGGAACTGGACAAAATCGCCCATTCAGTTAAAACAGCGCCTGCCATTCTCGCCGCTTTAGATGAAATCATCCATCCTATTAAGGCTTTTGATGTTTCCAAGAAGAAGAGAACAGTCTATTCTCTCATACCGTTTAAAAATCCCAAGCCCCCTATGTGTCGTGATTTGGTCATGGAGGTGAAATGAAAACCTCTCTTCTTCTTTTAGTGGTTTTTTGGATTGTACCTTTAGAAGGCAGACCTTTTACTTCCACTATTTCTTTTTGCCGAGAAGCGTTTTCAGGATCAAGGGATTTCCCCGAATCCCTCTTCCCTGAAAATTTTATAAACCCTTTAACTCAAACTGTTTTGAGAGAACATTTTACCGCACAGGATCTTCATTGGTTTGACAGATTAAAAACGAAGGATTTTACAAAGGGACTGTTTAAGCTAACAGAATTTTCTGAAGACCCTCACGCTCTGGAACAAAAAACACGGATCTTTTTTGAAAGAGCGGCGGCAAAAATTCCTGAAATCATGGAATCTATCAAAGAAGCCCCGCCGGAGGAAGCTCCTCATCTTCAGCAAATTATATT
>JAPOOY010000205.1 GCA_026713205.1 Bdellovibrionales bacterium | reverse complement strand
TCTGCTTTTTTAATTTAACTCCCCCGTAAATAAGAATAACCCAACCAATGGTTTGAAATATGTCTGCTGTATTAAAAAAGAAGCTGACGGAATTCTCTGTAAGTTGAAATTTTATAAAATCCAGAACCTGACCATGGCGGATCTTATCCAGAAGATTACTGAAAACTCCTCCACATAAAAAGGTTATCCCGACTTTTATAGTATAAAAAGTTTGACTTAACCAACGAAGCCCCGCCACATAAAAGAAAAGCAATGTAATTAAAAGAAGGGTAAAAATCAGAGCCCCGAAAACAACATCCATCCCTTTGATTTGCAGATTCAGAATAAGCCCCTCATTAAAAACCCCATGAAAAGAAAAACCAAAGAGCGTCTCCCCGGGTTTAGTAAATGGCAGCCATTTAATGAAAGCATTCTTAGTGACCTGATCCACCAGCATGAGGCTTAACAGGAGACTTATAAGGAGAATATTTGTTTTCTGTTTTGGAGATTTAATTAAAAAGAGGGATTTAATGCTACGCACAAACCCCGTGAAACTTGAAAAAGTCAACTTTTGCTCCACATCTTTTATTATTTCAACGCATTTAAGCTTTATAGTCAAGCAAGCTCCTGATGAAGAATGGCCAGGGAAATCAGAAGGCTCCCATCGGCAGGCAAGCGGAGCGCTTCTTAACTCAATCCAAAAAAAACAATAAATAGGCTTAAGTCTTACAAGGAAGACCCCGATAAATCAGAAAGTCATTTATCTTCATTTTTCATTTAAGAGAGGAAAATGGGTGAAACAGAGGGGCAGTAAAAATAATTTATTATTTTGCCCTTTTAGGTAATCTGTTATACGCTGATTATGTTTTTCATTAAAGATCCGAGGAGGAATTATGAAACCCAGAACCATTATTGCCTTTGTAGCGGGGGCCTGTTTAGCCACTCTTGTGTTATCCGTAGTGATAGCTGTGGGATTTGTTGTCATCACACCAAAACACCTGGCGGATGTCATTAAAAAAGACCCGGAAACTTTTATAAATGCAGTTAAAGAAGCCAGCGAGAAGTATCAGAAAATCGCTCTCAAAAAGAAACTGGATGATCAATTTGAGAAACCGGCTCAAATTGAAACAGAGGGGCGTGTTACTTTCGGGAATTCAAAGGCGCCTGTAACTATTGTAGAATTCTCAGACTTTCAATGTCCGGCTTGCGCGGGAGCCAGCGCCTTCGTAAAGAATATTCTGAAAAAGTACGAAGGAAAAGTAAAACTGGTTTACCGTCATTTTCCCTTAAGCTTTCATAAGATGGCAAAACCGGCCGCCATTTACTTTGAAGCCATCGCCCTGGAAGACCATGAAAAAGCCAAAAAATTTCATGACAGTATTTTTGAAAATTTTCAGGAATACGCTTCCCTAAAGGATGAAAAAAAGATTGAGAAACAGCTTCAGGCTTTGGCTAAAAAAGTGGATGCTGACACAAAGAAAATAAAAGAAAATAAAGAAAAAGCGGAAAAAATCGTTCTGAAAGATATGGCTGAAGCCAATCAACTGCGGGTTCGCGGAACTCCCACTTTCTTTATCAATGGAGTTCAACCCCCTGATAGAGGAAACGGGTTTGAAGCTGTTATTGAGCGTCACCTGGAAAAGCTATAATTTAACAGAAAGCGGCTTTGTCAGAAGTTCAATGGAAGAGGCCCTTAACCGGCAGGGGTACACAGAAATTTTAAGCCCCTGCTGAAAAGCCTTCCGAAGTTTTTGTCCATACTCTTTGTCAATGTTATCTGCTGGAGTAAATTCCCTGCAATCCTCCCTTTGAACCACATAGACCATCTCACAGGTGTGTCCCTGACTAAGAAGACCCATTAATTCCTCCAGGTGCTTTTGCCCCCGTAAAGTGATCGCATCGGGAAAACAGGCCGCTTCCCCCACTTTCATGGAAACATTTTTAATTTCCACAAAATGGAGAGAATGATTCTTCAAAGTCGTTTTGTCCACCTTGTTTAATTTGCTATCTTTCCAAAACACCCGATCAATTCGGGAGGAGGAATTGATGGAAACCTCCCCCTGACTCTGAGGAAAATTCGGCCACAGGTTTTTTAGTTCCCAGGCCTCCTTAACCAAAGCATTGGTTAAGTGAGTGTTCACTCCCACCCAGGAGGCTTTCGTTTTAAGCATTTCCAAAGACCAGGGGATTTTTCTTTTGGTTCCCTGAAAATGGCGAATACGGCAAGGTTGGGGAGTTTCCAATACACCTTTCAAACTTC
>JAPOOY010000126.1 GCA_026713205.1 Bdellovibrionales bacterium | reverse complement strand
TCCAAAAAATAAAAAAAGTAAAAAAGCCGGAACAGGAAAAACAAAAAAATCCCCTTCCGATAAAGCAAAACAACTGTCTCTTCTGGATAAACCAAAGGGGAAAAAGAAAAAGAGGAAAGTGAAAAATGCCAGCTAAGAAAGTGAAAAAAACCGTATCGCAAACAACAAAAAAAAATGTTGCCCGACTTCACAAGCGGGTCAGAGCCGGTCAAAAAACCATTCCTGACCGAGTGGAGGAAAGGTGTTGGTCCGCCCTAAAGGATTTACAGAAAAAGAAATCTCCCGTTTTTCAAGCTGTTAAATGTTCTTTGGATAACTCTCACTATGATTTTAATACAGGCTACTTGGTTCCCAGAGGGAAAAAAGTCTCTTCCGAATTAAATGTCTCTTCCGTTCAAAAAATTTCCCGAAGTGTTTTTATGATGGAGATTTTGCTGAACAACATTCGCTCCGGCGCCGTCAACACAAAGAGGGAGCTTTACTATATTGCAAAAGGTATGATTAAAGGAGATTCTTTTTACTCGCCTTTGGATTTTGACAGTCAAAATGACAGTGACGCTGTGATTGATTTTATTTGTGACATGTTTGAGGTTTATCGGGAGGAAATGAATTGTTTTGCCAATGATCGGGGAGGTCAAACCTATTCCAAACATCTGATTGTAACGGAAACTTTGGATGACGGCAGTCAGGCCGAAGTGGATTTAAGCGCTTTGGGAACAACTCCTTTCCAACCGAAAAACAAACCTCAACAATTTCAGTTAAGAGCCAAAGGAAAAGTTGATTATTGTATTGTCATTGAATCAGAGGGCACGGCCAATACTTTGGTGGCCAATGGGATGACCAAGCGGCACAACTGCATCATCATGGGCGCTCAGGGTGTGCCAAGCAACGCCGTTCGCGGCTGGTGTAAAACCATTCAGGATCAACTTAAAGTTCCTATATACTTTTATGGAGATTTGGATGCCTACACTTTACAAAATATTTACCGTACTTTAAAAGCCGGATCCGCCGCCAGTTTAATACGAAATGCGGACTTTAGCGCACCTAAAGTTCGTTTCTTGGGTTTGCTCCCGGAGGATGTTACAAATCATTCTCTTGATTGCTATGAGGTTTCTGACAAGGACCCCGTAGAACTTCGTTCTCTTAAAAAAGCCAAAGACGCCCTGGCGAACGATCCCTTTTTCAAGGACAAAAAAAACAAACTTCTGGCCGGAATATTAAAATGGCTCATTAAGGAAAAACGCCGTTGTGAACAGCAGTCGGTCTTTTCCACCAACCCCAAAAATCCCAGAGTTCTGGAAGAATTTATTGTTAAGAAAATTAAATCAGGCTCTTATATTTAAATCTGATTTGAAATTGTGCAAATATACCAATCCGGTTTGAGTTTTGAGAATTTCATGTGTAAAAAATCTATGATATACTGATCAGGTTTGAAATTTCATGAATTATACTCCTCCGGTTTGAAATTTTCCGGTTCTTCATAAGAAAAAATACTTACACCCTTTATAACAGAAATTCAGCCCTGCGTTTTGCCACAGAACGACTTTCAGCCGCTACTGTGTCAAAGCCGAACTCATTTTTGACCTCTATAGTCTGTTATAAAGAGCTTATGTCTCTTAAATAAAAACCGAAAATTTCAAACACGATCGATATACACATAAAAAAAGCCGGAAGAGGAAAACTTCCGGCTTTTTAGAATAAACTTTTTAAACTACTTACTTCTTTTTACACTTTTTCTTTTTCGGCGCTACAGAGTTTTGTTTGATAATTTTTGCTAATGTCGGTCCGATATTCTCATTTCCACATAATTTATTGACACTTCCTCCTGTTCTCTTAACTAACTCCACCAAACTGCCCAGATTTTTCTGAGACTCTTTGTAGAGAACATGAACTCGTAGTTTTTTGTGAGTGTTAAGGAAAGCCGCTACATCCTCTGAAGGATAACTGGGAAACTTGTGAGCGATAACAAAAACTTCCACGCGAGAACTCCTTGAACGAATAGCTCCATCATACTTTTTTGTTAACAAATCATGTAAACCGGCAAGAGCATTTTTGTTTCCTTTTCCATCACTGTTATGATATGGAGCATCGTAAATGATATTATGGTTTCCTTGATCATCTTGAGTTATTCCTATATAAAAATCATCACCTGTATAAAAAGGAGCTATTGTATAAGCGAAAATATCCTCATAATACTCAAATCTCTGTGTCAAAACTGTTTGAGGAGTCATTTTCCTGTCAAAGGCACGATGAACTTCTGAAACATACTGTCCGTCAAATTCCAAGTATCCGGGTTCATTGGTTTCGGAAGAAAATAGGGAATAGCTAAACTGCCAGTTTACACTTTCGCTCAAGTGGGAAAGAAACCCCTTATCATAGACATCTGCCGCAAATTCATTGGTACATTCAATTAAACTCGTTGTTTTCCTGCTATCAACATAAAAATGAATATCCACTTTTTCCTTCCTCCATTTTTTACCATGTCTTTTCCCTTTTTTCCCGGATTTGGCCTCACATTTTACATTTGAGCTTGCACCTGCTTCCGCTTTTGCACTTGCTTCCGCCTTTGCGCTTGCTTCCACCTTTGCGCTTGCTTCTGCTCCTGCACTACTTTTTTTACTTGTCTTAGTTGTTTTAGCTGTTGTTTGTGAAGCTGTTTCACGCTTGGCATCTACAGTCACACCAACTTCCACGGTGACTTCTGTTGTTTCTTCAACCTCTTCCGTTTTTACTGCCGCAACTTCTTCTTTCTTCTCTTCTTCTTTTTTAAATGCATTTTCTCCCACTTGACCTTCTTCTGTGGCAAGATTCTTGTCTCGTCCTATTTTTGTTTCAGCCGTTTCCTGTTCCAAACGGGATTCTAAGGCTTGTTGAAAAGGAGGCTCCTCCAACGCGCTTAATTGGGTGAACTGTTCCTGACCTCCTGTACATCCTATCAGTAGTAATCCAGTGAATATTATAAAATATCTCATTTTTGCACCTCCTGCTGGTGTGTCCATAGTTCTATTTCGGAAAACCAAAGGAGGAACTTAAAGTTTCTATGGAGATTTTTAATAATTTAGATAAAAGTCTGGAATTTTAAGAAGTATCCGTAAAAAACTATCAATACACGAGGGAAAACTCCCGCCTTTAGCCGAGAAAAGGAAAGTTATACTCCTCCAGTTTGAAATTTTCCGGTTCTTTATAAGAAAAAATACTTACACCCTTTATAACAGACTATAGGGGTCAAAAATTCAAACATGCGTTTTGCCACAGAGCGACTTTCAGCCGCTACTGTGTCAAAGCCGAACTCATTTTTGACCCCTATAGTCTGTTATAAAGGGCCTATGTCTCTTAAATAAAAACCGGAAATTTCAAATACGATTGGTATGAAGACTCATTTATCTGCTAAATCGGTGGAATCAAAAGGCTCTGTTTCCGCTGTGCCATCTTCATGAATTTTAATAAGTTTTTCCACTTTCTGTTCCGCTTGATTTAAATCCTCTCGGCATTTCTTTATCATCTGCATCCCTTTTTCAAAGGCTTTAAGGGCTTCATTTAGACTGAGTTTTTCATCAGACATTTTTTCCACAATGGTTTCCAAAGATTTTAAGTTTTTCTCAAATTCCATAACTCATTTACTTAATAACTTTTTCAAGGATTTGCAACAGAAAACTGTTTAAGGTGTTTTCCCCACCACTACCACCTCAGCCTGGCCTTTAAAAAATTCCAGGGATATTTTTTGTTTAAGTGTCAGTTCTTGGGAGTTGGCAATCACTTGACCGTTCTTTTTGGCAATGCAAAAACCCCGCTTCATCACTTCCAGGGGGTTAAGGGATTCCAATACTTTTTCCAGATTGTTGACTCTGATGTTTTCCCTATCCAGTTTTTGTTTTAAGGACATTGAGAGGTGATGATTCCAGTCATCCAGTTTTTGGTAAAGTTCCTGAATAAGCCTTTCCGGGCTTTTTATTTGTTTTTCCAGTGAGAAAAACTTTTCCTTCCAGAAATTGGAATGAAATTTAAGATTGTAAACCAGTTGATTTCCTAAACTTTCCACTCGTTTCAGGAGGTCCATAGCATTTTGCGCGACAAGTTCCGCCGCCGCTGAAGGTGTGGGCGCTCGTAAATCTGAAACAAAGTCACATATTGTAAAATCAATTTCATGTCCCACAGCGGAAATAACCGGAATGGGGCAGTGATGAATAGCTCGTGCCAAATCCTCATTATTAAAGGCCCATAGATCTTCCATAGATCCTCCACCTCTCCCGATAATAAGCGCATCAATAGGCAGGTATTGGGCTTGTCCTAAGGCGGTTATAAGGCTTTTGGCCGCTTCTGTTCCCTGAACCAGGGCTGGAATCACTGTGACTTGAGCCCCCTTAAATCGCCGGTGCAGGATTTTTAAAATATCCCGCAGAGCCGCTCCTGTTGGTGAAGTGATAATAGCGATATGGGAGGGCAGGGGAGGAATAGATTTTTTATGGTCTTTGTCAAATAACCCTTCTTTTTTAAGTTTATTTTTT
>JAPOOY010000122.1 GCA_026713205.1 Bdellovibrionales bacterium | reverse complement strand
TTCCCGTATTGGGAATATGAACTGTTATTTGATTCTCCTTATATTCTGCCGTTCCTATAAACCGATTCTCCCTTTTCAGGAAACGAGCTAAAACAACTTTTTCTTTAAATTGCATGAACCAAAGATTATTTTAGAGTTGCTGTATGAACCGTATTTGGCTCCAGTTTTTGTCCCCTGGTATAGATAACAGCTTTGTGGCCTCTCGCCATTTTTACCACTGCTTCTGAAATGCCATTTAATTGTATTCTTTGGTTATCAGACAGGCTGGCGGATGAAGAAAATTGCACTAAAGCTTTTTCCCCTTTTACTTTTAAAACTGTCAGGGTATGCGTTCCTGCATCGGATGTAACAGAGGCTAAAACCCGTTGGTGTTCCTCCCTGTTTTCAGGAAAACAGGCTACAGAAACGGATTCCGGCTGATAGGTGAAAAACCAAAGATGAGAAAGAGCTTTTAAAGCGGCCTGTGTAGCGCTGGTATTGGTTTCCACATAAGAAAAACCATTCCGGCAATTTTCACTGATGGAGAAAGGCTTACTGAGTTCCACCAATCCGAACCAGCCAATATGGTGCCACTTGGAGCGCATAATAACTTCGGGACGCTCTTCCTGCACAAACCGGATGGTTCCACAGGAGAGCAGTGTAAAACACAGAACAAGAAAAAAAACAGATCGAACTAACACCATATTTTTGCAGTTTTTGGGAAGACCATTCCAAGGGTGGCCACTCCCGTTAAAAAATCCTTCCAAGTCATCTTTGTCTGCATAAGAGATACTGTCCTGCCTTCACAAACCTCAGCGAGATTAATTTTTTTAACTCTGGGGAATAAACCAAAAAAATAAAACTTCTGACTGAGAACTTTATGAGGTTTGGAAATTATTTTTAATTCCAGATTTTCTTTCTTCGGAGAAGAAGATGTCGGTGTCACACTGGCAAAACTCCTTGAAAAACCAACATATCTTTTATAAGCCCCTTGAGCTTGTGTGTGCCTTTCTTTGAATTTTGCTTTCTTATTTGAAACTGTGACTGTTTGACAACCAACTAAAACAAAACAACAGATCAAAAGACAAGCCTTAGCATAACCCATGCAAAATTTATCGGCTTAAATGGAAAAATTTTTGAATCTTTTCACTTCAACGAACAACCTGTAAATCAAGCTAATTCCCCTGAATTTATGAAATCCCTTTTAAGACCTTAGTCTTACTTTTTTATATGAATGAGGATTAAATTTTAAGATACTTTAATTCAGAAAATTCCAAAGAGGATTTGACATAAAAATT
The DNA here is from genome assembly GCA_026713205.1 of Bdellovibrionales bacterium. Taxonomy (GTDB): domain Bacteria; phylum Bdellovibrionota; class Bdellovibrionia; order Bdellovibrionales; family UBA1609; genus JACOND01. The sequence continues at coordinate 849 of JAPOOY010000122.1, read as the reverse complement.
CAAGAAATTATACCTTTGCCCTTACATGGCTTCCTATCCCCTAACCCCTGAAAAATTCTCACTTCCTTCGGTAACAAAGGTGGAGAATTATGTAAAAGATCACTGCCCCTCCCCTCCCTGGAAAAATGTGGAAACAGGAATTCTTTGTTTTTCCCCTGTTGTGGCAGAACAAATAGCTCAAAAGTTTGGAATTCAGGGAAAACGCGCCTTGGGCGCAAAATTTTATTTCTTTGAAAACCAAAAAACCCTTCTGGTCAGCCAATTCGGAATAGGCGCACCGGCGGCTGTGGTGCAATTAGAGTATTTAAAAGTGTTTTCCGTTAAACGGGTTTTTTCCCTGGGATTGGCCGGAGGACTCTCCAATAAGTTTCCCGCAGGAGAAAAACTCTTTATTCAGGAAGCCTTTCGGGACGAAGGCTGTTCGCACCATTACCAAGCAACAACAGCCTCCATAAGAAACTCTCATATAAAGACAGGCAAAAGACTCATCTCACAACTCAACTTAAAGGCCGTGAAAAGCTGGACAACAGACGCTCCTTTTCGTGAAACAAATTTAGAACTTGATAAATGGATCAAGCACGGTCTCTCCTGTGTGGAAATGGAAGCCAGCGCACTTATGACCGTAGCGGATTATTATTCTCTTCCCCTATTTTGTTTGGCTGTGCTATCGGATTTTATAGAAAAAGGCACCTGGCAGAGAAGCTTTTCCGACCCCTTAGTAAAAAAGAATTTGGAATCTCTCTTGGAATCTCTCTTACTTGATCCTATTGAAAAATAGACTCCTCCGGTTTGAAATTTTCCGGTTCTTCATAAGAAAAAATACTTACACCCTTTATAACAGCCTATAGG
>JAPOOY010000127.1 GCA_026713205.1 Bdellovibrionales bacterium | reverse complement strand
TGGACAAAACTTCTCCTCTTCGTTCCGTGAAGGCATTGGAAGACATCGCTCCTGTTCTGGCTGTGTGCTATGGAATGCAAATGACGGCTCAAGAAGCGGGAGGGCAAATCAAAGAATCCCATGACAGATCTTATGGAAAAAGTCTTATTTGTTGGGAGAAACCCCTTGTGTCAGGAATAGGAAATCAGGAGGTCTGGATGAGCCACGGGGATTCTGTTCAGGCCCTGCCTCCCTCTGCTGAACTTTTAGCTCGTACTTCTAAAGGGGTTATCGCCGCTTTTGCTTTAAATCGGATATGGGCGCTGCAATTTCATCCAGAGGTCAGTCATACTCGCGGGGGAATGGAAATTTTAAAAGCTTTTGCCAAAAAATGTCAGGCTCCTGAAGGGTCGTGGAATATAAAAGTCATTGTGAAACATTTAGTAGAGACCATTCAAGAAACTGTTCCTTCATCTCAAAAAGTATTTTGTGCTTTAAGTGGAGGAGTGGATTCCACTGTAACAGCTCAGCTGCTGACTAAAGCTCTTGGCGCGGAAAGGGTTTATTGTGTGTTTGTGGATACAGGTCTTTTAAGAAAGGGGGAGTTTGAGGAAGTTTTAAATCTCTATAAAAATCTAAGATTAAATGTAAAAGGAGTTCAAGCGGAAGAGCTGTTTCTTTCCCGATTAAAAGGGATCAGCGATCCGGAAAAAAAACGAAAAATCATAGGTCAGACTTTCATTGATGTATTTAAAGAAGAAAGTCAGGGAATTGAATGGCTGGCTCAGGGGACTTTGTATCCTGATATCATTGAAAGCCTTTCACCAAAGGGAGGAGTCACTATTAAATCCCATCATAATGTGGGTGGTCTTCCCAAAGAATTAAATTTTAAATTAATAGAGCCTTTAAAAGAACTTTTTAAAGATGAAGTGAGGGAACTTGGAAAATCCCTGGATCTTCCCCATGAATCCCTATACCGTCATCCTTTTCCCGGTCCGGGTTTAGGTGTTAGGATTTTGGGGCCGATTACAAAAGGAGACCTGGAGATTTTAAGAACAGCTGATGCCGTTTATATTCAAGCTCTCAGAGATCATGACCTGTATCATAAAATTTGGCAGGCTTTTTGTGTTCTCATTCCCGTTAAAACTGTAGGAGTGCAAGGGGATAGCCGGAGTTATGACAAAGTCATCGCTCTTCGCGCCGTCACTTCAGAAGATGGTATGACAGCGGATTGGTATGTTTTTCCGGAAAATTTTCTTCAGGAAGTATCCAGCCGTATTATTAACAAGACAAAGGGTGTTAATCGTGTGGTATATGATATCACCACAAAACCTCCTGGAACCATTGAATGGGAATAAGAGGGATTATATCTATACTCCTAACTGCAATTCAGCTCAAACAGTTATGAAGTTATTTAAGAATTGGATTGAGGACTATAATAATGTAGCTCCTCACTCAGGATTGGGCATGAAAAGTCCTATAGAATACAGGAAATTGATGAATCAAGCTGTCTAGTTGGGAAATAGGGGGGTCACGAGCAATTAAGTTTTTTCTACATATAAGCACTCGTCTAAATCTTTTATAAGCTGAGTATCAGAAAAAGAAAATGAAGATAGAGGACAGTTTTTGATATACTCAGAATCTAAAATAAAAAAATCTTTGGGATCATGAAGGGAATCTTCAAGAATGCCATTTTCTCCCTGAATATCAATCCCTGATTGTCTTAAAATATCCGTTGAGGGGACAACAGCAATATAAGGTCTGTCTTTTTCAGGAATATTAAAAGGGGGTCTGTTCACAGTAAAATGCTTTTCATAGAGAGGTTGTCTAACTAACATTGTGGATAAACGAATTAAGTCAGAATAGGAAAATTCCCCGGAAGGCGGATTAATAAGATCGTAATATTGATTCTCTTCTTTAGCTAATTGTTTCTGCCAATCAAGCACAGCTTTTGCCTTCATAATAGATTTATAGTCTTCTGAATTTTTAAAACCTTCCTGAATAAATGCAGTAATAGTGTCTTTAGGTAATCCGGATAGAAAATCAATTTTTTTATCCTCTGACAGGTGATCCCAGGACACCTGATTTTGATTAAATAAATAACGATTAAGCTTATTAATGATCGTATCTTCTAACAAGACAAATTTATTTAACAAGCCATGATCCAATAATTTTAATACACCTTTCTGTGAATTTCCTGAAAAATACTCTTCATTAAAACGATTTACCAAAGTGGCTTTATTTTCCTCTATTCTGTCATTCATTTCTCTATAAAGTTCAGAAGGAGCTCCATTATAAAAAATGGTTCATGATGACTTAAGGGGTTTATTTCTAATCATTTTTAATAATAATTTATAGAGGTCATCTTCTCTATAATTAAATCTAAATTCACATTCTTTTAAATGCAAATAAAAAGTTTCTTTATTCATTCCTCTAAACTTTG
>JAPOOY010000138.1 GCA_026713205.1 Bdellovibrionales bacterium | reverse complement strand
TCTTTGTTTGTGGGGGGATTGGGACTTGGGAGTCTTCTTCTTCCGGAGAAAGTGTCTCCCGGGTATTTTATTCGTCAGATTTTTTTATCGGCGGTTTTTCTGGCAATCGCTTATGTTACCGGACCTTATTGGTCTATATGGCTCAGTCATGTACGGGTGGCTTTAACGACAATACCCTTTAACTGGTATGTGTTTAAGGTGGAGATTTGGTTGTTTTTATTTCTATTTATTTTTCCCATTGCGTTTTTTATGGGTCGTTTACTGCCTCTTTCCTATTATTTTTTGAAAAAGAGGAAGGAGGATTACGGGACATTATGCGGTTATCTTTATTTTTTCAACACATTGGGAACGGTGTTTGGGGCGGTGGTTATAGGATACTTGGCGTTTTATTTTTTTGATTTGGACAGTTTATTTAAAATTAACCTTGGCATTTTAATTCTTTTATTTGGAGTGATTTGTTTTTGGGAAAGGAGGAGGCTTCTTTCAGGATTTGCAGTGATGTGTCTTATTTGGTTGGCTGTTTTACCCCAATGGAACCGCACCGGTCATCTGATTGGATATTTCAGACAGAGAATCCTTTCTCCCTGGCATTTTCAAAAAATGTTTTTTCTTCCTAAGCTTGTGGAAGCGAACACCGCTTTTTTTGATGACGGCCCTAATGCCACGGTTTCTATTTTAACTTATCCGGCCGAGCAGGATGCTGAGAGGATACAAAAGATTCAGAAATTTTCTCCTGAGGTTGTCAATGCCTATTCTCTTGTCATTAATGGCAAATCCGATGGTCATTCCATCAATGACTTCTCCACGGTGGTGCTCTTGTCCTCTTTGGGATATTTATTTTTACCTGAAAAGCCGGAATTATCTTCTGCCGTTGTGGGATTGGGAACGGGGATTTCAGCGGGAGTGTTGGGAAAACTGGAGGACATGAAGGAGGTCGTGGTTTTGGAGATTTCCCCTGCGGTGATTTCCGGTTTAAAGTCCATTCGCACAAATTTTGATTTTTCTTCCAACCCAAAAGTGAAAGTGATTGAGAGGGATGCCTTTAGATATTTTTCAAAAACAAAGAAAAAGTTTGATTTTATTGTGTCGGAACCCAGTAATCCCTGGGTGATGGGAATGGAGAATCTATTTGCCAGAGAGTTTTATCAACTGGCGAATAAGAAATTAAATAAAGGAGGGGTTCTGGCCCAATGGCTTCACACCTATAGTATGGATGCGGAGATTTTCCGTATGGTCTGCCATACCTTAAAACAGGAATTCAAATATGTGGAGGTGTATTTAATAGGGTTCAAGGATGTGGTTATTTTAGCCAGTCAGACTCCTTTCTATTACGGAGAAACTGTAAGAGAGCGATTCTCAAATGCTGTTTTATCTCCTCTCCACAGGTCTTTTGGACTTTTTGAACCGGATGATTTACATCTCATCAGGATACTGGATTCCGATCGTTTTGCTAAAGCTCTTTTTCAGGAATCGGGGTTTCACAGTTTAACCGTTCCAAGGCTGACCTATAAAGCGGATAAGGCCTTTTTTCTGAGTACGGATGTTCAGATGTCTGATATTTTTTCCGGCCCGATTCCTTTTCTCTCTGAGATAGAAGCCACTCGCATTCAGCAATTTAAGAAATATTTAAAAGCTGGAAAGAAGATAAAAGAGCGTTGTCTTCAAATATCAGGGTTTACATTTTTTTGTAGCTACATGGAGCGTAAATTGAATGAATATGATCTTTATAAGGATAAAACAAAAGCTCTGGCTGTCCGGTTTGATTCTTATAGCAAGTTGAGAAATTTGGGACTTATTGAATATGATGAGCCATTTATAAAAGAGATTAAGGAATGGATTGTTCAGAAAAAGATTAAATCTCTGCCCGTTCTTCTGACTTATGTTTATCAAACCTTTTCTGTAAGAGGATATGAGGGAGTTCAAGCGGATGTCTCCACTTTTCAAATGGATGATTCTGTTGCAGAAAAACTCAAAGGTTATATTAAAACATTAGAAAAAGATCATTAAATTTAAAATGAAATTGTATGTTCTTTTTGGAGCGGCTCTTTATACCGATCGTGCTTGAAATTTCATGAATCAAATTTGGAATAAAGCTACATGCCATTTTTAGAAAGTCTCTCTATTTTTGAATGCTTTCTGCCAGGATGGCAGAATACCAGCAGGCCAGGACGGCCTGCCTGAAAAAATAGAGAGACTTTCTAAAAATGGCAGATATGATATTATTCAAATAACTGAAAATTTCAAACCGGAGGAGTATATTAGCGATAACGGTAAATGATAAGGCCGGTGGTTAAATCTTTTGGAGAAAAACCCACAGTCACTCGATCTCCCACAACCACTTGTATATTGTATCGCCTCATTTTCCCGCAGAGTTTTGCGGACACTTTAATATCCTTGTTTTCCAGTTGTATTTTATAGACTCCACCGGCGGATACATCCATCACATGGCCATCAAGTTGAGTTAAATCACTTTTAGCCATGATAGTTTGATATGAGTTTTTTTTTGCCTTCCTGAAATAAGACTTCCAGGCGATTGTCATTCACGGATAAGATAAATCCCCAGCCAAATGTTGGGTGGGTGATAGCCGTTTGAGGCGTGTAACTGTTTTTCATATTGTAATTGGCCGATTTATTGTTTTTGTATTGGTTATAAGAGTCTTTCCAAAGAGCCAGATCTTCCTTGGAAAGAGCAAGGTTTTCCGTTTCCACAGATTTTTTCTTTTTTGTCCCCTTTGCTTTTTTGGCTTTAGCGGGTTTTTTTTCAGCTTTAGCAGGTTTTTTTTCGGCTTTCAGTTTGGTTTGTGGTTTTGATGCTTTTTTAGCCGGAGGCTTTTGTGAGATGGATGTTGGTTTTTTTACTTGGGTTTGTTTTGGCGATTTTTTGACTGACTTTTTTTCTGTTGTTTTCTTTGAAGTTTTTTTACTTGCGGTTTGAGCCGCTTTTTTTGAAGCCTTAGAATCAGTTTTTCCTGGTTTTTTGTTTTTGTCTATTTTTTTAGGAGTCATTCGGACCTCTTTTCAGGTCATCATATGTGCTTTACACATTGGAGGCAAGAGTTTTTTCATTATTTCTGGAAAAGCGCTCTCCGTTAGTTTATATTTTTAGATTCTTGCACCAATCGCATTTGGGTTTTACGGTTTTTCAGATGAAAGAAGGATTACACTCTCCCTTAAGAGAGTAGAGGGGTCAAAAGTTCAGACATGCGTTTTGCCACAGAGCGACCTTTGGTCGCTTCTGTGTCAAAGCCGAACTCACTTTTGACCCCTCTACTCTCTTAAGGAAGAGCTAATTTTATATAAATGAAAAACCGTAAAACTCAAACTGTCATTTTCTTTTTTTTGAAGGATTGTTTTTTTGTTTAGTGGGAGTTATCCCCTGCCTTGGGCACAGTTCGGATAAAAAGCAGGAAGAACAGAGGGGGCGGCGGGCGGAACATATCCCTCTCCCATGTTCAATCATCCAATGGGAAAATATAATCCATTGTTTTTTTGGAACCAGCTTTTCCAGTTCTCTTTCAATTTGATAAACATTAGGGGTTTTAACCAAACCCATTCTGTTGGAGAGCCTTCTCACATGGGTATCAACCACTAATCCTGAAGGCTGATTAAAGGCGTTTCCCATAACCACATGGGCGGTTTTGCGTCCCACGCCCGCTAAATTCACCAGTTGATCAAAATCCTCGGGCACCTGTCCTCTGTGACATTCCGCCAGAGTCTGACAGGCCTTTTGAATATTTCTGGCTTTATTTCTGAAAAAGCCTGTGGATTGAATGAGTGTTTCCAGTTTTTGAAGAGGAATACGGGCGTAATCCTCCGCCGTTTTACAAGTGTGAAATAGTTTTTTTGTCACCAAATTCACTCTTTTATCCGTACATTGGGCGCTGAGTTGAGTGGCGACTAAAAGCTCCAGAGGATTTGTAAAATTAAGAGCGCAACGGGCTTCAGGATAATGTTTTCTTAAAAGAGTGATGATCTTTCCGGCTCGTTTTTTTTTAAAGACAGGAGATTCTACAGGCATGGTTTCACTTTTTTGGTTGTCCGGTTTTTTTGTTTTAAATTGTCAGATCAAAAAAGAGAATAATTTCTTCATTTTGCTTCGGGATCTTTTCAAGAGACTGTCAGGAGCTACTGTACATAATGGGCCTCAGGGTAATCCCTAAGTTCCAATGTATCTTCCAGATCCCAATAATCATTGCAACAGGTCGTGCAACCGTCACTCACTAACGCACAGTCACTGCGAAGCTGCAGTCTTGGTTCGTATTCACAATCCTCTCCTTCCTCACCTTTTATATCCGGATCAGCGTTATCATCAGAGCCTCCCGAGTCATAGAAGGCATAAAATTCTTCATAGGTATTCCATTCCCGAATCATCAGGTTGATGCGATGGGGGATGTCTCCCGCGGAATCCCTGCATTCAAAGGTATAAAACGGATTGCCTGGAAGAAGATCATTTTTCTGATCAATAAATGTCGGAAGATCCAGGGAGCTCTCCATGAGATCTTCCACCGGTTTGTCAAACCGCTCCATGTAATTGTCAATGGGAGTATTGTAACATCCTCCTTCGGCCACATCTATTAAATTGTTAATCTCAAAAGTGAGTCTTAAACCATCCTCCAAAATATATTCCCTCACTGAAGTTATTGGAAAGCCATCTCTGTCATAGGAGTCCCAACTGGTTCGTCCGGGACCTCCCAGGCAGTTTTTTGCTTCCCCTCCCCAGGAGTTATTAGTAGAGGAAGAGGTTTCACTATCTATATCGTATGTGCCCAGACAGCAGCTGATTTTATCCTTCCCTCTATTATGAGTATAAGGACATAGATCCTCGGTTATTTTACTTTCTTCATCAACGCATTTATTTTGTTGTTCGTCGCAGTATGTATCAGATTCATTGCCCTCATCATCCGTTGTTTTTACATGTTTGATTACTAGGGGGCCGCGGCCCATAGGTCGGTTATAATGCCAGGAGGGATCAATGAATAAATGGGAACACATTCCCTTTGGAACATTCACCACAAAGGACAGGTCATATGTCAAAAATTCCTCTTCCATATAGTCAAATATACAGATAATTTCCGGACCCGCTGGTTCCTCCTCATCATAGAGAATTTCACAGTTAGACCTGCTGTCTCTTCGTGCACTTTTATCAGCACCCTCCGTTGTATTCATTTCATAGAGGGGAGGCTCCACGCCCAAATTGTCATAATAGTTGTCATTTAAATCAAGGTACATAAAATCTTCATCAGGCGCGGATGTTTTAGAGCCAACGGAAGGGGCTATATTGGTAAAACCGCCGCCAAAATAACAGCCCGTCATAATGACGCTGCTCATTAAAAGAAGGAATCTTATTTTCATTGTCCCATTATAACCTGGAAGATACACTCTGGAGTTTTCCTCTCTAAAATCTGCCCTATAGTCCTAAAAAAACCCAGACCATTCGTTCCTGTCATATGGTTTTTAATTCATTTTTCTCTTTGGGAGGCTGTCCTTCTCCAAAGGGACAGTTTAAAACATTTAGGTGGCGGAGCCTAGTTTTTTAAGAGTTTATGCGCTGCTCAGAGCTGCCATTTGCCGGTTTTTAGTTTTGTCAAAATCTATGACTTAAGTGCTTATATCTTCCGCAATTGTGGTGAGGAGATTGCGCCATTTTTGAAACAAAATCCCATCCTTGGACTCATCCACAAAGGAAATGAGAATGGTGGCAATAACAACGGAAACCACCAAAAGCAGGATATACTCCACGACAACCTGTCCTTTTTTTTTCCATAAGAAAAGGGACCTTGATTTGTTGGGAGTTTGATACTTTCTTTTTTGTTTCATAGATTTTTTAGGAAATCGTTTCCACTTTACACCTTTCAGTTTAATGGGATTTTTTTAATTTGTATACCAATCGTGTTTGAAAATTCAAACTATAGGAATTTTAATTTCAGTTTTTTCCACCAGAAGGGAGCGGAGCTTTCTAACAACAAGTTTAGTTTTTTGGCTTTTTCATCATTTAAGGGCTTCCTTAATAGGGGAGTGAGGTGTTTGATTTTATTTTCAGAAAGTTGTGAAGTTCTTTCAGGGACAGGAGTGCCGTTATACACTTCCTGAAAAAGTCTTTTCCAGTTAAATTGAATGCCGGGGTCCACTTTTCCTCTAAAACCGGCCACCTGTTCATGGCCTAGAATACGGTGGGGATTTTTCAGTTGAGGATACTTTGTTTTCAAGTGGTGAATCACTTGAAAAAGGGATTGATATTGGGCCTCTGTGTAGGAATAAAAATTTCCGTTCCAATTAACCAGTTCTATTCCAATGGAAAAGTTATTGAAAGATTCCCAAATCTTTAAGGGATCTTCCGTGTCCATCCAATAACTTTTTCCGGCATGGAAAGCCCGATGACAAATCCCTTCCCAACAGGACACCATTTCAAAAACCTTTCCTTTCCTGTCAATGAGGAGATGGCAGGAGACAGCCGGTTTGTCAGAAAGAAAAATATTTAAGGTTCCCTGGAGACTTTGCGCGGTATAATGCAGTACCAGGAACTCCACAGGTAGAGGCTTGGGATCAAAATGGGGGGATTTATATTCCTTCAAAGGAGTCAGGCCGGACATATCTTTATACTCTGCCTTACGCGGCCCCATTTTTCAAATGCAAGTGGCATATACCGGTTTGAATCTTCAGTTATTTGAACAATATCATCTGCCATGTAGCTTTATTCTAAATTTGATTCATGAAATTTAAAACACGATCGGCCTATTTAATGAAGGGAGTTATACTGATCTGTGTTTGAGATTTCCGGTTTTGTTCATGACTTTCAAGGCCAAGGGGAGGTCAAAAGTGAGTTCGGCTTTGACACAGTAGCGACCGAAGGTTGCTCTGTGGCAAAACGCATGTTTGAACTTTTGACCTCCCCTTGGCCTTGAAAGTCATCTCTAAAGCTGGGATAAGAAAACTAAAACACGATCGGTATATAAATTATAGAGTTCAAATCAAAAAAATACAAACTGTCAAAATTCTGTTAAATATAAGATCTTTTTATAAGAGATATGAGACAAACACGGGAGAGTGTAAAAGATTTGAACATATTAAGATGAAATTTTTACTGACAGACAGGTTTTAATGGCTTTTTAACTTAAAAGTTATAATATGGGATGTGCGATGAAATATGTTTTTTTAAAAAAAGGTTGGAGGGATTTTTTTTCCACAATGTTAAAATTCTCTTTTTTTGCGGGAGAGTCTGATTCAATTGTTTGGAAGTTAAAGAGCCTGTTTAAGTATAGCGGGTTCACCCTGTTACTTTCCCTTTTGACTGTATCCTGTATTAGGCCTCCTGAAAAACGGCTGGCGCAAACTCTTCAGGGAACAGTGGCGCCTGTTTCTCAATTGACGAGTTTAAAATGTTTGCTGACCACGGGCGCCGCCAGAGAGGAAAGAGTGAATTGGACAGAGGCTCAGGTTGTCAATCTGCAGAGAAAATCCTCCTCTGATCAGTATGAGAAAATACAGCCGGGGGAAACTGTTAAATACAATTCGGGAGTTTCTTCAAAAGAGGGTGAGGATTCTAAAGGATATATCAATTATTTTTCTTATGTTCCTGTTGTTCAGGTTAAAACATCCTATCAATCCGGTTCAAAAAAACCTTCCAAACAGTTGAATTATAAAGTGTCTGAGGATGACCTTCAGGCGCGTAAAGTAAAGAGTCGTCTGACTTGCGAAAATCTTCTTCAACCGGAGGATATTCCCTTTCTCATAGCAAAGCCTCATTACAATTATGTTGTGCGGTTTCAGGTCGTTGGGGATAAGGTTCGCGCTTTGCTTTTGGCTCCGGCGGAGGATCTGCCTTCCCAGGCTTTGGCTTACTCCTATAAAGTGATTGATAAAGGGGATCAGGAGTTTTACGCCATGCCTTTTGGAGGTTACAAGGTTCAGCCGGGTTATATAGAGCAGAGGGAAAGCGCGGATTGGGAGGCCACCAATGTTTTGATATTTCGTAAAATCCCCATACGAAAGCGGGCAAAATATCAAACTCAGCCCACAGGAGGCATTCCCTCTTCCTGGCCGACCTATCATCAGGCAGATGCGCCAAAGTCTCCAACTCTTGTTCAGATTCAGTTTAATTCGGGATTTCAACCTTTTAAAACACTTGCTGAAAGAGGGGGCAAGAAAGATGTTTATGCCAAATCCTTTTTTTCAGGGGATTGGTACTATACGAACACATTTATTACAAACAGTATGTCCTCTCATCCAAATCTTCCTCCGGGTATTTCTTTTTCTTTGGATAATCAGTTTCGGAAATCCCATAAAATTCGTCTTCAGTTTGAAGATAAAAGTCTGGTGGCCTACAGTTTAAACAAGGAGACTTCGGGAGAGGAAAACTCCCTTTCCACCAGTGATGACAGATGGGTCTTTAGGGTTCCTGTAAAACATTTGGATTACCGAACAAGCGCTCCTCTTGGGGACTTGGATGCCGGTTTGGAGGAAATACCTGATGACACGAAAAGGGACAGAGAAAAAAGTTATTTTCAGGCGGGATTGAGCCAGATCAAACTGAGCGTAGGAAATTTTCCTGAATATCAACTGCATGAAATCACTATGAGTGAGGATTATTTTAGTTTTGTTCTTCGCAGTGAGGTCAATCAATATCAGGTGAGATTTTCTTTTTTAAGGGCTGTTCCTAAAGAGGAGAGCGCCTATAATCCTCTTATCCTTAGCAAAGCTTCTAAAAATTTTCCTGTTTTTTTTCAACGAAAAAGAGTCGATCCACGGGAAAGATACATCCGTTCAAAGAAATTTCAGGAATCTTTTCCGGTGAATCGATTTCATTTGGACAAACCGATTGTCTATCGGTTTTCCACCTTAACACCGGATGATCCTCTGGTTAGAAATATCGGGCGGGAGATGATTGCCGTATGGGCACAAATTTTTGAAAAGGCGGGAGTGCTTTGTTCAGGAGGCCCTTGTGTCACTTTGCTTTCTGAAAGAGAATCTGATGTAGAGTTGGGGGATATTCGCTATAACATTTTAAATCTCATCTCGCCGGATGATTTACGCGGCCCCAATTTTTTAAACGGATTTGGACCTTCTGTCGCTGATTTTAAAACGGGGGAAATCATATCCACCACCTCTAATGTGTATCTGAATAAAATGCATACTTCCATCATTTGGGATATTTATCATTATCTTCAGAGCAGGAGCGGTTTAATTCTTCCCTTATCTGAAAGAAATGCTGTTAGAAGGGCTTCTGTTATTCCCTCCAGGGGACAGCAATCCTTCTCTATGGGAGGGGAGGGAATCTTATCTTTTGTTCCTCAATTTTTGCGCCATTGGGATCCAAACATGTGGAGCTATAGTTTTAGATCCGTTGAACCGATGAACCTGGTTCCCTTTTCTGATGTGGTTTTAACGACTGCGGAAGACGGCGTTGAAACAGTGAAATTTCTTTTTTCCGAGGAGGATTCTTCCACAGAAACTCAAGATGAGTCTTTAGATCCGTTTCATAAAATATCCATTTCAGGAGCGCCTTCTTGTGAGTTGCAGGCGGCGGATGGTTTTCTTCCCGCAAGGCTCAGATATCATCTGATAGATGTTTTATGTGGAGAACATCTCACTCTTATAAAAACCATTAAAAGTGCGGGTATTACAGGACAATCCCCTCATAAAAAGAGAAATTGGTTTTGGGAAAAATCAAAAATGGAAAATTATAAAACAGAAATCTATCAATGTGCTGACAAAGTGCTGAGGATTGTGGGTTTAAGTACCGGCCTTCATGAGGTGGGTCATAATATGTCCATGATGCATAACTTTGCCGCTTCAGCGGATAAGGAAAACTTTTTGCCTGTGGATAGTTTTCATTACAGCTACACTTTTAAAAGTGATGAGCAGAAAGATAAAGTGCTCTCTCTTTTACCTTCGGAAGGGGTGACCGCTTCTGTTATGGAGTATATGCCTTCTCCTGAAATGAGAATAGTTCCGGGTAAGTATGATATAGATTTTATCCGTTTTCTTTACACAGAGGAGATGGAAACAGACACAGGACAATCAGTCAAAGTCTCGGTGAATGATGGGGGGGATGTGCAGTATATGACGGCTGAAGGGGAGACTGTCCATCAGCGGGAGATACGGAGGTATAGAGCTTGTTGGGAAAAAGATGTGAAAGAAAGCGCTGATATTTACTGCAACCGATGGGATCGGGGAACCACTCCTTCGGAGATTGTGGAGTACCATAGAGCCTATTTAAAGGATACAGTTAATTTATTAGGAAGTTCAATATCTCCTTTTCCCTATGTTTTGGGTGACGGTATAAGACGCTTTTTTAGAAATACAGTAAAAATATATCATAAATGGCGGGTGGAGCTGTCCAAAAAACTCGTGGATATTTCTGATCCTCTCTATCTCAAGGATATCACAGCGGAGGAGTACAATAATCAGCTTATAAGTCTGCTTTGTGAACACGGATTGGGAAATAGCACAAATGGAATCATTGCTTGCGAGTATGGGTTTGTGGATCAGGAATTGTCTGAATTATACAAGGCGAGAAGCATGATATATGATACCTTCCTGATACATTTATTTAATATCAGGGATCATTATTGTGTGTTAAGGGATATGAGCAAAGAGGGAATGGAAGAATGGGTTGCCTTTAGAGACATTCACCAGTATATCACGGAAGAAGATCGTTTGGATTTAAAGAAGAACTTCTCCGAGATTTCCTCTTGTGACGATGTGAAGGATCTTTTTCCCCGTAATCTGAAGAAATATATTGGAGAAGTGGGAATGCCTTTGTTCCCCGGTGTATTTTCCACGGATCAGAATAATAATTTTGAATTTCATCGGACGGTACTGGAAGGAGCAAAGTCTGATTATTCGGGTAGTATAAGAGGACGATTGCTTTCCGGCTTTGCCTTTTTTCTATACAGTTGGTCTCCGGTTCTAAAGGCTCGGAAAAAAGTCAGCTTAATGAATGAACCGGATATAAGGGATAAGATTTTTCAAACTCTCACCAGCCGCCTCTTCAAAGGAATCCCGATTGCTCAGGCGCAGAGGGGAAAGAACACCGAAACTTTCTATCAGCCTGTTTTTTCCAATGAGGAGCTTTTATGGAGCATTCTCTCTCTGCCTATTTTTATGAATTACAATCATCCCTCAAATGATCTGGATGCTATTAGTAATAGGATAGGGGCGATTGTTATTGTGAAACCGGTGAATCTTTCTCAATCAAATGGTATTGAACTTGATTTTCTGGAAACAAAACGGGTCTTTGCATATGATGATATTAGAAGAGAAAAGGGATATCTTATTTATGAGAATAAGGAACTGTACCATCGCTCAAGACCTTTAGTGATTCTCAATGAATCTCGTTCCCCTCATTTGACAGCTTTAATTCAAGCTCTCAGGGCCATTGATTTAAGGTGGAGCTTTCTGCATTTTACGGAAAAGATCAATCAGGAGAATAAAAAAGACTCCTTCCAAAATAAAAAGGACAAAGTGGAATCTTATCTGGAAAACTTAAAGTCAGCGGCTAAAACACTTTATTCCGATCCCAGTCTATTTGTAAATGTCCTTACTTTTTCCCTTCTCTATGATTTTCTTGAGTTGGGAGAGAAGGGAATCACCATTTCTTCCAGAAAGACTCTTCCTAATGATGGAGAGGTTACAAGCTGGTTAGTTGAGCAGCTTCAGATTGTCAGGGTGTGGAATTTTAAAATAAACAAGGCTTCTCATCAAAAATGTAAGGAGTTTGGACGGGAAGATTGTCCTGATCCTGTTCTTGGACTCTATAAGGGGTTAAATCAAACTAAAGAACAACACGGAGAATTTCAGAAGATTATCAATAAAGAAGCAAATCGCACTTATGAATTAAAACAAAAAATGGATAGCGCCTTAGTTCAGGGGCAGACTATCCCAACAATCAATATTTTCAAACCTGTTTTAGAGAGTCTGAAGGAATCTCTATCAGTTTTTGTTTCAAGAGAAAATCAGTTTGAAAGTTTAAAAAATGGTTTGGGGGAGTCTTTGTCAGCTGTCGTTCCGGGAGAATGTGGGGAGATTTCTTTAACGGAATGTCTGAAGGAGTTGATGCCATACCTTTCTTTGAATGATCAGAAGGATATTTTTCATTTGATGCAGGAACTTTATTTTATGGAGCTTTTCCGATCAGATATGTATAGTTCCTCTTCAGTTCGTCAGTCTTTGAGGGAACTCTTGTCTTATTTAATGGAAAAAGCATCTCTTTCTGAAGAAGAAAAAACGGCTTCCAGAAAGCGAATATCAGCAGTTACAGAAGGTATTTCTCAATTAAGAACTTTAAAGCAACATAGGAACAGTAAGTTATTTCAGGAGATTTTCATCAGAAATATGTTGTTTTATTCCTGGAAGAATGTTTGGAGGAAAAATAGTAAAGATGTATTTGATACGGTTCCTAAATCAGTCATTAATGGAATGATTTCCATATTGGAAATCGCAACAGTTTTACCTGTTTCACTAGGGGAGGCCGAGCAAAAAGCTAAAGAAAGACGGCAAAGGGTTCCAGTGCTTTATAGTAGTTTGCTCATACAGGAACCATTGTTAAGTGATATTCAGGAATTTCAAAGCCAAGTTTCAGGAATCCTTGATAAATCCTTTAATGAAGTTCTGGATGCCATGAGAATTGCGCCAGCTGATTCATATGATTTATTCAAAGGATTGAGACCTTTTCTCAGTATGTCTGATTTGAATGACTATGCACCCTTATACGGGGTTTTTAATGGCAGAATGTCCAAAGAACTGGAAGCTCAAAAAAATATCATTATAGAAGCTATTAGACCTTACTTGATTTTAGGGAGGGAAGAAGGTCTGGTGAAATAGCTTATTTTATTATTATACGGATCGTGTTTGAATTTTTCCGGTTTTTATTTAAGAGACATAGCCCTTTCTAACAGACTATAGGGGTCAAAAATGAG
>JAPOOY010000128.1 GCA_026713205.1 Bdellovibrionales bacterium | reverse complement strand
GTTGAAGCGGGCGAAGAATTCCCGGAAGAAGACGAACTTTCTTTTTTTACAATAGAAAAAATATTATGCACTAAGGAGGATTTGGCAACGAAATCAATATTGTTGATAACCCAAACTCCTCCTCCAATTAAACCACTTCCAAATAAAAAGAGCGCCATAGAGAAAATGATCCTGCTTTTAGGCACTCCCATAAAAGGGGGCCTTGAAATTTTTGTTTTCCTCGTACGACTGCTAAAAGTTTTGTATGAAGGCTGTTCTTCCAAAGTGGTTTTTGAAAACAACTGACTGAGCTGATCAGTTTGACTCGTGGAAATAATTTGACTGGAACTAACAAGACCTTCCGTATTGTTTAATTTCTCTTTTTGAACCTTAAGAGGATTGTTTATTCCCACTTTTGGTTTTGATGTCGGGGGGGACTGTCTGACGCGCTTTTCTGTTTCTTTAATTTTTTTCTTCTCACCCGGTGAGTCTCTTGTCTCTTCCTCATCTCCTTCCCAATATGCGGAAGAAGCAGTATATTCAGAAGACAGTTCCTCATTTTCCGTCATCGTGGCTGTTGCAGTCTTTGTTGCCGTTATGGCTGGATCATCATCTATGGAAGGCATTGTATAGTTCTTCTCTTGCCTGCTCTCCTCTTCACCTCCCACATTAAGGGATAGTAAATTACCCTTAAGATTGCTCATGTGCCCTTTAAGCTTTGCAGAGTAAGCTCTGAAGGTTTCTCTTTCTCTTAAGATATCCTGTGAATAAATCTTTTTAATAAAAGCATTAAAATCATACTGGGATAACTCAGGATATGTGGAATTAAGAAATATTGTTAAATCCTTTTCAAATTCCGCCGCTGTTTTATGTCTCATATTTCTGTTTTTATTTAATGCACGATGAACTATTTTTGCCAATTTTGTAGGAACCCTGGGATTAACTCTGTCCAGAGGAGGAACATTACAGGCTCTGATTTTTTTTAAAGATCCCATTTCACTTTTTGATTGAAACAACCGTTCTCCAGCTAACAATTCCCATAAAATAATTCCCAAGCAAAAAATATCTGTTTTGGGATCCAGTCTCTCCCCCCGTGTTTGCTCCGGACTCATATAACCAAACTTTCCCTTCAAATGCCCAACTTGAGTCAAATTCCTGTCAGCCACCTTCGCAATTCCAAAATCAATAAGTTTAATTTCTCCATCAAAACTCAACATAAGGTTTTGTGGACTGACATCTCTGTGAATAAGGTTTAAAGGCTGACCTGTTGAAGAATCAATAACATTGTGAGCGTAATCCAAACCGGAAGCTGCCTCTTTAATGATATAAATGGCATGCTGTATGGGGAGATCGGCATTGAGCGCTGTTAATTTTTTTAACAGTTCTCTTAAATTACGACCGGAAATATATTCCAGAGCGAGAAAAAATTGATTGGCTTCAATGCCAAATTCATACATAGGAACTATATTTCTATGCTTCAAATTGCAGGCAACCAATCCTTCGGTCTTAAACATATCCTTAAACTCCGCCCGTTCGGAGTATTGAGAAAGGGTTCTTTTAATAACAACAAACCGACCCATTCCCTCCGCCCCGGGATCATGAGCCAGACAAATTTCAGCCATACCTCCTGAAGTCAACTTTTTCAGAATGGTATATTTTCCAAATTGTTCAAAATTTCCAGGTTTTGCAAATATTTGCATATTACCTTTACTATCGGTGTATTATTTGGAAAGCTTAAAAAAAGCAGAGAGGGTTACATGGGAGATTTACCCTCTGAATCTCATGGAATGAAAGAGGTCTTTTGGAGTATAAATTGCGGACAGTGGCTGTAACAGGACAAATGGGGGCGGGGAAATCCACTGTTTTACAAACCTTCCATGAAAACAATTATCCCGTCTGTCAGGCGGATGATATCGCCCGATCTCTACTCACCCGAAAAAGCCCCTGCCACAAGGCTTTAAAAGCTCTTTTTGGGTCAGAATTCCTGTTGGAGACAGGGGAATGGAATCGAAGAGCCTTGGCTCGGGAAATATTTAAAAATCCGGAAAAAAGACAAAAAATGGAAGAGATTATCCATCCCCTTGTTCAAAAAGAATTTGAAAAGTTTGTATCTCAATGGAAAGCCCAGGGAGCTTCATTGGTGTTTTATGAACTTCCATTAATAGCTCCCAACATTGATCATCAGCGATTTAATTTTATTTTATTTGTTAAAACAAACAAAAAATTAACTGTTCAACGACTTCTCAAAAAGGGCTTAAGTCAAGAGGATATTGAAAACCGAAACCAAGTCCAACAACCTCACTCCCATCTGATAAAAGCAGCTGATTTCATCCTACATAATGAAGGCTCTTTTTTGGATTTAAAAAAGAAAACAGAAGAAGTTTTAAAGTATATCTTATCCGCCTCCGTCTCAGGGAAACCATTGCAAAGGGTTCTGTAAATGCTTCAACTGATTGAGTTGGAAGATCCTCGGATCAGAGAGATTTTTCTTTCCGAAATAAACACTGAAAAAGATTGCCTTCTGGTTTCTGATATAAAATCAAAAATAGCTGTGGAACAACAACTCCTTCAAAAAGAGGGAGCCATATCAGGACAGGTTGTCTTGCGAATGAAGGATTTCTTAAAAGAGCTTTTTCTACACACTCACCCCCACTGGCATATAACGCCGAATTCTTTTTTACAGGAGATATTTCTAAAATTTACAAATCAACATACGGATTTTTGGGTGAATCATATTCAAAATTCCAAAGGTTTTTTCTCTCATTTTAATCAATTCCTTCCTGTCCTGTCTCATCCGGAAAGCCACCAACTGATGAGAGAGTGGCTTAAGGAAAAAAACCACTCTTATCATAAAAAATGGCGGCGATGGTATCAATTATCAGAAGATTTTTTTTCTCTTATTCAAGAAAAAAAATGGATTCACGAAGAGGGAATCAAAGGCCTTCTTCTGAATGAGCTGCCAAACTATAAAAAACAATTCCCCTGGCCTCATCAGATTATTGTGGATTTAGGTATTCATTTTGATTTTTGTGAACAGGATATTTTAAAGACATTGTCTTCCTTTATGAAAGTGACTGTTTTAATTCCAAAATTGAAAAAAGATATTTTCAAAACTCTCCCGCCCTATGATCTCTTAAAAAAAACAACTCCTCCATCCCCTGTAATGATTCAAACTAAAAAAAAAGAAACCCAAGCAAACTTCTTTAAGACGGAATACGACACGGCCTTAAGGGAAAGCAAAAGTATCATTCATCAGATAAGAGGCTGGCTGAATCAAGGAGTTAAAGCCTCTGATATTGCGGTGCTGGCGCCGGACATGGAAGCCTACTGGTTCTGCCTTCAACCTTATCTGGAAAAAGAAAATATCCCTGTCCGGAAAAGCGTGATATCTCCGGCCACGGCCTTTCCGGAAATCACATTTTGGCTTTCCTCACTAAAAACACATATAGAATGGATTGATTTTCCTCTCCTGGAATCTCAGATTTTTTACAACAAGCCCGGAATATCTTTTTCTCAATTTCAATCTCAGTTTTTTCAAAACCCGGAAAAAAGTTTATCCGCAAAACAGTTTTTCCGGAAAAACAAAATGAAAAATCCCGAACAGGAGGTGTCCGGAAAAGAGTTTATGGAATGGGCCTTATCTTTCTGGCCTAAAGAAGCGGAAACCTATCTGTTTGATAAGGTTCTGACGGCATTCCAGGATATCCCCCTGGAAACCAGCCTTCACTGGAAACACTGGGTGACAATTCTGGAAGTCAATCTGCACCAGCAAGACAAAGAAATTAAAGCGGAGCGGATAGATGGCATTTCCTGTTTGAGTTTAAATGCCATCAATTCTGTTAAGGCCACCCATACCCTTATCATAGGGCTTAGTGAAGAGGCCCTTAGAAACCATGAGGAAAATTCTTTAAATCAAAAAGATTGGGAGTTTTTAGATCAGGAACTGGGATTCCCTCTATCTTTCAGCCAGGGACCGGAAAAGGAACTGGCCTTGCAATGGTTTTTACAGTCCTCTTCACATAAAGAAGTCATTTTAAGTTTTTCCTCTATGAACTTTCTGGGACAAGTTCAAACACCTTCCGTG
>JAPOOY010000190.1 GCA_026713205.1 Bdellovibrionales bacterium | reverse complement strand
TTTTTAAAAAAACCTTTACAGGACCTTTGTATCAGCCGTCCTAAAAAGCGTATTTCCTGGGGGGTGGAGCTTCCCTTTGATTCCAATTATGTGGCCTATGTGTGGGTGGATGCTCTGCTCAATTACATTACGGGAGTGGGTTACGGAGGAACAGAGGAGGACAAAAACTCCTTTGAAAAGTGGTGGATGCAGGCTGGTGCTGTGCATTTTATCGGCAAGGATATTTTAATCACTCACGGAATTTACTGGCCCTGTCTTCTGATGGCCTTGGGCCTTCCTCTGCCAAAAACAATAGTGGCTCATGGCTGGCTTCTCAATAAAAGTCAGGAAAAGATGAGCAAGTCCAAGGGGGATGTGCTGGAACCTTTGGAACTGTCTCAAACCTTTGGGGTGTCCGCCCTTCGTTATGTCCTGGCCCGTGAGGTTATCTTGGGAAATGACGCTTTTATTTCCAGGGATATGATTGTTCAAAGGATACATCAGGATTTATCAGATAATCCGGGTAACATCTTAAGTCGTCTCTCCCGTTTGACGGAAAAATATTTTGACGGAAAAATTCCTGCGCCCATTGAGGGTGAGACGGATTTTTTTGATTTAAAAAAGCTTTCAGAGCAAACAGCTCATGATGTGCGGAATAGTGTAGAAGGGTTCCGGCTCAGTCCGGCTTTGGAAAAAGTGAATTTTTTATGGGCGGAAATCAATCGGGTTTTAGAACGAACCGCCCCTTGGAAACAGGTCAAACAGGACAGCCAAAAGGCGGGACATGTGATTTATTCCGCTTTGGAAGCCCTAAGAATTTCCGCCATTTTACTCAGCCCTGTTATGCCGGATAAAATGAAGGAACTCCTTCATACCTTGGGAAAAGGAGAGGCTTCCTGGGAAGATGTAAAGTGGGGCGGTCTTTCTCCCGAGCAACCTCTCACTCATGGAGAGCCTCTTTTTCCAAAAATGGATTGATTTTCTGTAATAATGGAAGCAAGAAACTGTACTTTATGAGGGGAAAATTGTTATAATGTATTGTGTCAGCCATGTGGTACAATACAGGTGGTATTGGAGTATTTACCTAAACCTTAAAATTTAAATTGAGCGGTAGAATCAAACAACAATAAATTTAAAAAAAAATGCTTTGATACCGATTAAAAAAGAATACTGTAGGATTTTTACCAATGAATTTTAAAATCAAAATAAATAATATTGGTAAGCTCAAAGAAGCTGATATATCAGTTCGTCCTTTAACTATATTGGCTGGACCTAACAATGCAGGAAAGAGTTTTTTTTCAAAAACTCTTTATTCTGTTTTTCATGTAATGAGTGCTAATCCTGTCTCGGCTTATATGAAAGATTTTTTATATCCATTACAAAGAGGGGTTATGCTTATATGGAGAGGATTATATGATCGGAAAGTTTATATAGAGGGATATATAGAAGATTATGTGGAAAACAACATAGTGGACGAGGATGAGATAGAGCAGGAACAAAATGAATTAAAAGAATTAAATAATTTAGGAAAAAAAATAAAGGCTATAGAATTGGCTGAAAAAAGACTTACAGAATCAATTTCTTCTTCAAAAGATGAACAAATTATTAGGAGTGCTCATCCTGGAATTGGAGAGGGCTTAAATAAGATTATTAAATTGTATAAGGATTTGTTGAAAGATAAAAATTTTAGAAAGAAAAAAACCGATTCTCAGATACTTGATAATGAAAAACATCAAATTCTTGATGAAAAAGGTCTGGAGAAAGTCAAATCATATCTTAAAGATCTGGAAGAAAGAGAATCTTCTGATAAAAGCCTTAGACCTGAAGAGCTTATAGCTAAAGGTTTTTCTAAAATTCTTGAAAATAATTTAACCGGAAATTTTCAAATTTCTAATCTGAGAAAATTGAAAGGGGATTATATGAAACCGAGTTTCATTAATATTGGAAGTCAAGCTAAAAATAGCGGAGATTCTAATAATCCAGATATATGTGGAGTAACTATTGAAGACAATAAAATCAATTTACATCTTTCATTAAAAGGATTGGACACGCTGCGCGACAGCTCTCGGGTATTATATATAGAATCTCCGTTTTATTGGAAATTACGCAATGCTCTTGGAAAGAACGATCACTTTTCTTTTCTTCCTGTCAGGAAAAGTTTACTTGTTCCAAAGTATTTTGATGATTTAGATATTATGCTTAAGGATGAATTGTTAGGGGATATGGCTTTTCCAGGAATCTTTAAGGATATAATTGAAATTATCAAAGGTAAAATGGCTGTTGATGAGTCAGGCACTTTACAGTTTAAGGAATCCAAAGGGAAAGCACATTCTCTTCCTATGACAGCTACAGGTATTGTGCAATTAGGTTTTCTTGCTTTATTAATAGAAAAGAAAATACTGGATAAAGGGACAGTTCTTTTTATTGATGAACCTGAAACAAATCTGCATCCAGCCTGGCAGGTGGAAATGATGAAAGTTCTTTTTAAATTGGTAAAGGCAGGCGCGTATGTCATTATGGCCACCCATAGTGTAGATATGTTAAAATGGTTAGAGGAGCATTTAAAAACACATCCTAAAGATAGTAACCTGATTGCTCTGAATCAAATGAAAATTAACGAAGAAGATGGTACAGCGTCTATTGTTGATTCGGATGATAATATAGAAATAAAAATTAAGTCTATCAAAGAACATCTTACAGAACCATTTTTAAGATTGTTTTTAGAAGGGCAAAAATCAGAGTAGAGACAAATTAGATAATGTCTGAATCAGAATCGTCATCCGTTAATTTATCCCAGTTTAAAGAAAAGATATGTCTTTCTGGAAGATTATCACTAGATGCTTACGCTTATCGCATGGATGGAAGTGAAGGAAATAATATAGAAAATATGGCAAAATATGCTGATTTGGGTACACCCTCCTGTTGTGATTATTTGTATGTTAAAGATCAAACAGCAATTCTTATTGAAGATACTTTTCTTGAACAGAAAATGAAGGAGTTAAAGTTAGAATTAGGGGATTTCAATAAGATAGAGCGTAAAAAGGAATTTGATCGTGCGAAGAATCTTCTCAAGAAGGAATTTTGTCTTAAGGTATATGGAGCTTTGCTTATATTATGTCGTCTGATGCAGAAACATATAGATATTTCCAGAGAACTAAATGGGAAAAGATTCTCCTTTTGGTTTGTTATTAATGATCAGGGTAATATTCCGGCTATAGATAATATGGAGTTGGTGTCATTTTTTGAACAGGAATTTAAACGGGCATTAGGTGGCACATTAGAAAGTGCAAAATTAGTTACAGAAACAAGAGTGCTTTTTTCAAATCAATTAAAAAAAGAGTTACAGATTTAACAGGCTTAATTTCAGTAGAAAACTACATAACTCAAGCGGGAGAACTATCAAGAAAAAATTCTATCTGCTTTTGGAAAATCAGAATATTTACACTAATCTTATATGAGAGGAAAACATGAAAGTTGAGTTAACAGGTGAAGAAAGTGCAGTTTTAAAGAAACAGTTTGCGTTACAGGCTGTGCGATTTATTCAACAGGAGTTGGAAAATAAGGGGTGCGTTTTTCCCTCAAAAGATTCTCTTTTGGTGATTGCCTGCGTGTCCGGTGATGCCATAAGAAAACTGAATCAGCAATTTCGTGGAAAGGATAAAGTCACTGATATTTTAAGTTTTGCGCCCGTTGAGGAGGAAAGTTTGGGGGAACTGGCTCTTTGTATGCCGCAAGTAGAGATTCAGGCTCAGGAACATGGACTGACTGTGGAGGAAGAGACTTTTTATTTGATTTTACATGGCATTTTACATTTGCTTGGTTATAATCACGAGAAAGGCGGCAAACAGGCCAGGGAAATGTATGCCATACAGGATGAGGTTTTTGAAGAATGGAGAAAACAGCAGTAGATTGAAACGGATTGCCTATCAATCCTGTTTGAATTTTGAGGTTTTTAAAAATGAATAATTATGAGATTCTCCTAATGAGAGCGGGAAAGTCAGGGAGATTTTCCCACGGGTTCAAAAGTGAGTTCGGCTTTGACATCTGGATTCAATAACTTAACGCACCACTAAAGATATAAAAAGAGGGGCCAGGAAAACAGGTTTCATTTAAGATATCTTCCAGTTTTAACCACAAAACAAAGGAGGATAAAATGAAGTCCTATAATCGTCTGACCCAAGA
>JAPOOY010000184.1 GCA_026713205.1 Bdellovibrionales bacterium | reverse complement strand
TAAATGGAAAACCGCAAAACTCAAACCGGATTGGTATAGCTTTGTAAAATTTTGAAAGGGCTTTAAACATTAGACAGAAGATTGACAACAAAAATTTGATTAAAAGCTCATAATCCGCAATTCATCTCACAAAAGAAAAAATTAAAATAAAGTAAATTAAATTCAAATGGGATTTGAATGGTTGCTATACAAAAGAAATCATGAAGGCGCTAAAAAAAACAAAAGAATAAAGGAATGTTTTTAATCCAAAGACTATCAATGCATTCATATTTCCTTTATCGGAAAATTGACAAAAGAGCTTAAATAAGCCTCTCATTGAATAACTTAAAATCTCCACTCCATTGGATTGGTTTGAAGGCTCTATTTGAATTATACCGATCCGGTTTGAATGTTTAGATTTTTTAAACAAAAGAAATACTTACACCCTTCATGAGAGTCTATAGGGGCAAAAATTCAGACATGCGTTTTGCCACAAAGCGGCTGACAGCCGCTATTGTGTCAAAGCCGAACTCATTTTTGACCCCTATAGACTCTCATGAAGGGCTAGTTTTATGTAAACGGAAAACCTCAAATTTCAAGCCTGGAAGTCCGGGAGACTTCCCGATAAGCTCAAACATTCAAGATAAATAAAATCCATCAAAACCAAAGATTTAGGAGAGGAAATCCTGTGATCTAATGAAAAAAATGTAATTATTACCGATTTTCAGAATTTTCCCGGAAATTATTGACATAAGAAGGTGACATGTTAAGCTCCTTAAAATATTCTTTAATATGAAGAGGAGGAATCATGCGTAATATCTGTCTTTTTATTTCTATTTTTTTAATGAGTTTTGTTGTCCATGCTGAGACAAACAAAGTCGCAGCTCTGGAAGATTTTTTAACAAAGATTTATGGCCCGGAAGTGTCAGAAAAGAACGCCTCTCTACAACAAGTAACAGAAGAAATGCAAAAATATTTGCTCACTTGTCCTCTTAAAGCGGATTTGACTAAACCGGACGGCGCTTCTGCAATAGATGATCCTGTTTCTTTTTCCACTTCCGCCGTTTCTTCTTTTCTTGAAGCTGTGAGTTGTGATCAGATTATAGACCGTGCTAAAGCCTCCTCTCTATCCCGATTTAAAATGAGCAGTCTCATTATTAAGCTGGGTGAAGAAACAGGCATGGATGAAGCTCGTCAGGAAGAGCTTTTGGACTCTCTGGAAGAAATTTACGGACCGGAAAGCTCACAAAAAGCCCAGGAAAGAAAACAACTCATCAGCCATTTTCAAAACTGCGAACAGAATTTCAACACGCTGGATAGCCTGGCATTTTGGAGTGACGCCTTTGGATGTGAAGAAATTATTAAAACTGCCAAAGAGGCCGGAATATCCGGATCTGAAGTTCAGGAATCTATTGAAGCGGCTTTGCCTGAAGGATCAGAAATTGCAAATGTTCCATCCACAAAACCAAAAAAACGGCAACGCACATCCAAACCTTAACTCTTGGCAGCTCCTCATATTCTTTTCCAAATGGAATTAAGCTGTGAGAAATAAGCAGCATAGATAAAATGACAGCATCTATTATTCTTGGAGCTTTACTTTTTTGGGGAAATCCAGGCTTTTCAACTGAAGTAGAAAAGGAGTATACGGAAAGTGAACAGATTATTGAATCATTGGAAGAACAGAAAAGGACAGGAAGGAACGCAAGTATATTAGGTGCGACAATAGTAGTGCTTGGTGGAACTGTTGCCACACAGGGCGGCGCTGAACTTGGATTAAGTGTTTCAATTGCCGGTGTAGCAATATCAGCTCTCGGATGTCATACCAGTTTCAAGGCAGGAAGACAACTTAGACGATTTCTTGAAGCGTTAAAAGGGGATTGATATGAACTCCTTAATAAAAGCATCTTCTATTTATTAAAATCGGAATTTTTTTCCTCTCAATAAGGCTTCCATTGCTAATAAAAATTCCAAGTGATAAAATACCCCTCCAATGAAAATACTCCTTACGATTTTTATTTTTACAGGGCTGTGGTTCTTTCACGCTCCGGAGGCGGAGATACAAATAGACACCACATCCTCTTCTGAAAAAGTTTGCCTTCCCGTGAAACGAAAACCTATTCCCTTAACAGATTTCAATAATCCTTCCTCAGCAAAAATAAGTCCGGATGGCCGCTGGCTTCTCTATGGCGGAAAAAGAGATAAAAATAAAAAAGAAGTTACACCTGTCATTTTATTGAATCTGAGCACAGGAAAGAAAACAGAGTTTCTTCCGGCTCACAGTTTAACAGATTCTGAAGACCGAAGTTTCATTGATGCCGACGGCAGATATGACTTTGCCAATCAGGGGACACTGGCCTGGGCTTTATCCAGAAAGAATAATTACATTAAATTAAAGCCTCTCCCTGATGGTGAGGAAAAATTGATTCACAGGGAAGCAAATTATCAAAATATAAGATCAGGCATTCAAAAAGATATTGGAATTCTATGGAGGATAGATATTGAAAAGGATCAATTAGAATCTCTGACTGCTATTGAAAAAAAAATCAAACTTAAACCGGCTGAGGAAAGAGAAACTCTTAAAAAAGAATATGAGGATAAAATGGAAAGTTTCCACCTTATTTTGCGGTTGATGAATATGAATACCCTTTCTGAAATTTAAAAGAGTTATTCCAAAAGGCTTGCATTGCAGTACAATTGATCATTCTTTCAATTATTTTTCTGTTCGTGAAGACGGCTCTCTATACAAAATAGATTTGAAAACAGAAGGTGATCCTGTAGAGCTTTTTGGCCCTGTGGAAGGATTAAAACTTCCCAACTTTCTTAAAAATGCCAGGGCATCATTAAGTCAATGCGCTTTTACCCCACAAGGTTTAAATATCATACTGAAACCTTCCGGAGGTTATCTCCTCCGAGTGATTGAAGAAAGAAAGGAATTCCATCTGCCGGAAAATATTTTTGACCTTCATATTCAAAACAAGGGAGAAGCCAAAGCTATTTCACGAGTTTTCCCTGATTTAAATAAATTGTTAATAAATTTTATCCATTATCCTTTTGTAGTGAGCAGTTCCCTTACGACAATGACTTCAACTCGTCAGCTAATATATGCGGTAACCTCCGGCCTTGCAAGAATCCCCGGAATCAAAGAGTGGCTTGTTTACCATATTCCCTCCCAAACAACACAAATCAAACATAATACAGACATTCTAACCCATTTGAGCGGAACCTTTACTTTTGAAACTATAAAAAGAAAAAAGGAGGGTATCGTTCAGGCTGTGCTTCACCCTTTTGATTCAGAAAAACGGCGGGTTTTGATGGAATTAGATGAAAATGAAATCTGTCTTTTAACAATTTTAACGGAAAAAAACCAAGCTTTTCTGAATACTGTCTGGGGGGACTTGTTTATTATGGATATAGAAACCGGCTCCATAACCCGCCGAGATGTGGGACACTGCCTCTCCAGGATCAGTACAGTTTCGGAAAATACAGTGATTTTGCAAAGTCAGGATAGAAGTTATACGGCCCATAGATTTCAAGAGCAGTGTTTTGAACCTATGTCCAATATAACAGATGTTGCGCAGGCCCTGTTGCAAGTGGCAAAAACTCCTGAACCCATAGAATCTTCCTCCCTTGCCCTGCTCATAGCCGCTCTTGAAAACGACTCTGCCAATACCCATCCAGAGCAAACCCGGCAGGCTCTCTGGAATATTTTAAGCCAATCCCCTACCCTGTTCTTCCATTTATACCGCCGTTTCCCCTCTTTAAGCCAAATGCCTGCCCTCCCTGTGAGAGAGAGTTTTGATCCGGAAAGAAAAAAGAAACTGGAAGTCTCCACCTCCTCCCTTTTAAAGTTCACAACAGAAGCTCGTCGCAAAAGTCGTCTCATTGACTGGAAATTTCTCACTCTGCTTCATCCCTTCCTGGATTCTCTGTCAGAGGAGGACAGAAACCTCTATATGGAAAAAATCACTGTATCCATTACAAACGGAGCAACACAAACCTATCCTCTCCTCAGAGAGGTCTTTCAATCCAAGCTCTATTATATCACTCAAGGCCATGTGAAGGAGTTGTTTGGATTTAAGCGTAAGCCGGTTTCCGATATCACTCTTATCCGAAAAGACCCCACAGAATGGTCCCTTCCCTCTGAAGATCAAACAGGCCCCCATCCTCCTTTGGAAAGACAGCCTTCTTCCGCTGAAAAAGAAAAATACACTTCCTTTATTATTCCCGTGATTTTGTCTTCCGACCCCATTAATGGAGTGGATGATACAACCACTGATTTTGGCATTCATTACGCTGTTCTGGAGAAATCCACTCGCCCTGTTCTTAAATATCAGGAAGCAGGAAGTCTTCTTTTAAATGAAACTGTGGAATGGAATCTGCCAAAAAACGGAAAGCGCTATCGCGCCCACTTTTCCGTATCCACAAAACATATTCGGAATAGACCTATCGGAAAACTGAACGGTCCGGATTATGATTCCATCTGGAAAGATCACAAAATGGTGGGAGCCATAGTTGTGGGTTCTTCCCTTTACGGTTTTTCAAAAACACTTTTGGAAGAGTATCTGAACTATTTTCAGGATCAGGGGTTTCAGTTTTCCAAAGCCAAAACCACTAACCTTAAGGACTTTCTTTTGGAAGGAATCAAAAGCTGTGAAATAGATTACTTTTTAAAAGAAAGCCATTCTGACGGGGATGAGCGCAATATTT
This sequence comes from Bdellovibrionales bacterium, assembly GCA_026713205.1. GTDB lineage: Bacteria > Bdellovibrionota > Bdellovibrionia > Bdellovibrionales > UBA1609 > JACOND01. The sequence continues at coordinate 4,670 of JAPOOY010000184.1, read as the reverse complement.
TTCGTTTCAATCGCACAAACTACATAGCTCAGGGGGTTCGGTATGGAGAAGAGGGACGGATTGAAGTGGTCTATATTATCTTCCCGCCACCTCTCAATTTTTCCGGATTAAAAACAGACTTGCTATCCAACAAGGAGTTAGGTCAGGCCATAGAAGAAAGAGAAAACAAAGGTTGTGGACAGCTCACTTACTTTAATACAAGCTGCTGGTCCGATGTGAAAGCCCGGTATGAAATTGAAGCTGTGAACTCCCCCCTTTTCCTTAACATTCCCTCCGTTAGTTTAACCGATACTTTTTTGAACATAGAGGGAGAGGCTATTTATTCCTTGCTCCACTCTTACCGCAAGGGCCTAAATTTTAAAGGTTTTCGTGAAGCGCTGAAAACCAACAAAGGATACAAATCAAAAAAATCCAATGTCTATATATTTCCCGATCAGGTTGGTTATCACGCATTTATTTTAAATCTTATCTCTGTTCCTCTGGATATAAAAATCAAACTGGAACACAAGGAGGGGAAATCCTGGTTCCCCCTTGACCCCGATGAGGCTTTGTAAAATGAGAAGTTTAATTGTTGCAATTCTTTTTATTTTTATATCCTTCTCCCTTTTTGCGGAAGAACCGAAGCCCAGGGTTCCTACAGAAGACCTTGAAAGCTTCTCCTCTCAATTTGAAATCCCGGCATCTCCCACTCCTCCAAAAGAAAAATCACCCACCCAAATGCTGATGGATTTGGTTTTGGAGGAGATCTCACAAGAAAGATGGCTGGAGAATCGCGCGCCCGGTCCGGTATTCAATACCTGTTCCACATGGATGGGAGCTATCCAATGCTTTTGGGCTGTTTTCCGTATGAGTAATCAAAGAAATTCCGGGGAGGAATACCGGAAACAGGCTTATGCAATAAATAACCGTTTCACAGTTGAGGGGCTGGAAAAAGAATTAAACTATCTCCAGGCTTTTTCTGATTCCATAAGCCCCTACAATAAAGCCTGGTTTCTTCTCCTGGTTGTGGAATTTATTTATTGGAATGGAAATGAAAATTTAACTGACCACAATAAAATCATTCCCATAGCAAACGCATTGTTTATTGAATTATCCTCTTTTATTGGCCACCATCCTATCGGATCATTTAAAGGATTGAAGAGAGCCGAGATTCCCTTTGTCCTTTACTCCCTTCATAGCTATCTCTCTCTTCTGAACTTTATGGCAAGAGGAGAACTCACAGATCAGCTTCAATCTTTGAACGATCTTATTGAAACCCACTTCCTTCACAGGAATGATAATAGTCAGTTAGGCCTGAAAGCAAAGACTCAAGTTTGTTCTCTAATGAAACGGGCGGGTATTCATCGGGATTATCTTGAGGAAAAAGGTCTGCTTTTACCTGGCTATGAGGAATTTGAAGAGCGAGCGGCTCTGGAAGATATTAAAAGAATAAAAGCCTGTGAAACAGAATACGAGACCATCAGCTATTCAGGGGGAGGACCGGGAGAACCTAAAGATGTCATTTCCTCCTTTTACTATGCCAATGTATTGCTGCTTCTAAAGAAAACCGGAGGAAATGAAGCCGTTAAACATTTCATTCGTTATAACCCTGTTTCTCAGAAAGAATTCGCATTGCCGGACGAAATGTTTGATAATACTCCTGAAAATCTTCATTATTTTCTAGTTTGGAATCGAAGGATAGCCTATCTCATTTTAATGGATCTCTATGATGATCCGGAATGGCAAATGACATGGCAATCCATTGAGAATAATATTCAAAAAGCCCTCCTTCTCAGAAAGATGCCTGATTCTTTATTCTCCGTATTTGCTCTCTTTGGCTTTAGTGAACCCGTTTTTCTATCTCATAGAATGACTTATGAAAAATAAAATCTTTTTTTATGTCTCAACCCATTAACTCCTCTCTGGTAAAAAGAGGAATAAGTTGTAAGTCTTTTTCTTTAAAAGGGGAGAGGTTGTCTCCACGGTAAATCACACAAAGAACGGTGGAGACTTTTGCTCCGGCAGACCTCAGGGCTTTAGCGGAAATAAGGGCCTGCCCTCCCGTGGTAACCACATCCTCAATTAAACACAGAGTTTTCCCTTTTATATCTCCTCCCTCACAAATTTGACGGGTGCCGTAGGATTTTGCCTCTTTCCTCACAAAACGAATGGGAAGTCCCGTTTCCAAGGAAAGGGCCGTGGCCAGGGGTATTCCTCCCATTTCCAAACCGGCCAACAGGTCCGTTTCCTTTGGAATGAGAGGCGCCATCAAAGAGGCAATGGCCTTGAGAAGTTGAGGCTGGGATTCAAACCGGTACTTGTCAAAATATTCAGAGGAGGTCTGACCGGAGCGAAGGGTAAAATGGCCTGTGAGACGGCAGTTTTCCACGATTTGCTTTGCCAGAAAGGATTTTTTCATAGGAGGTTTTATGTTAGTTTAACAGAATGCAAACAGTCAATTTGAAATCAAAAGAGATCTCACAACTCCCCACCCTTCCGGGAGTTTATTTAATGAAAAACAATCAAGGCAAAATTCTGTATGTGGGGAAAGCCAAAGTTCTCCGATCTAGAGTGAAGTCCTATTTCAGCAGTTCGGACAGCAGTTTGAAAAATCGTTTTCTCATCCGGCAAATGAAAAAGGTGGACTACATTGTCACGGCTAATGAGGAGGAAGCCTGCCTTTTGGAAGCTTCACTTATCAAAAAATATAAACCCCGCTACAATGTGCGCTTAAAGGATGACAAGGCCTACCCTTATATCCGCTGTAGTGTGCAGGATGATTTTCCGCGGCTTTACTTTGAAAGAAAAGTCACAAATAGAAAATCCCTCTACTTTGGTCCCTATACTCAAAGTGGAGCCGTTCGGGCTATTATGAACTTCTTAAATCACACCTTTCAACTGAGAGATTGCTCAGACTCTAATTTTAAAACAAGGGAGAGGCCCTGCCTCACTCATCAAATGGGTTTTTGTACAGCGCCCTGTGTGGAGTTAACGGATAAAAAAGAGTATAGAAAGCAATTTCAAAGAGCCGTTCAATTTTTAAAAGGCCGTCATATCGGTCTGGTTAAGAATTTAAAATATCAAATGAAACAAAGGGCGGAAGAGCTTCGTTTTGAGGAAGCGGCCCGTCTCAGGGAAAGTTTGAAAGCGGTGGAAATGATAGAACAAAATCAGCTTGTCATCCGGCAAAGTGAAACGGATCAGGATGTGGTTTGCGCTCTATCGGATGAATGTGGATTTTTAGTGGAATTTTTATATTTGCGAAAAGGCAGACTCATTGGAATCCATCATCGTTTTTTTAAAACCTCCTTTGATGAAGAAACTTTTTTTTCCTTTCTCAATCAATATTATGGGGAACATCTTATTCCCGATGAGATTCTCATTGATCCTCCTTTAAAAAAATCCCGTCTGAAACTATTGGAAAGAGTCTTAACTCTTAGAAAGGGAGACCCCTGCCATGTTAACAAACCGGAAGAGGAAAAAGACAAAGCTCTCATGGATCGCGCCAGGCAAAACGCGGAAAATCATTTAAAAGATAAAATTCGTCAGGAAAAAAGCCAAAGGGAAATACTGGAGGAAATTCAAAAAAAATTTCACCTCCCCACCCTTCCCCTTCGCATGGAATGTTATGATATTTCCCATTGGCAGGGAAAGGGAACTGTTGGATCACAAGCCGTCTTTGAAAACGGCCAGCCAAAAAAAGAAGATTACCGTTTATACGGATTAAAAAAAGCAGCGCCATCGGATGACTACGGAAGTTTAAAAGAGGTTTTAACCCGCCGCCTGCTCCATACAGAGTATGAGGACCCCCATCTCCTTATTATAGATGGAGGAAAAGGACAGTTAAGAGCCGCTCAAAAAGTTTTAAAAGACATAGGAAGGCAGGACATTCCCATTGTCTCCCTTGCAAAAGATCGACTCCTGCATCCCACAAAAAACTCTGAAATTGATCTCACAGAGATTCACACAGGCAATCGTCCGGAAAAAGAAACCCTCTCGGAACAAAAATCAAACCAGGAAGATAACTCATCCCCCACACGAAATACCCATGAAAAATCAAACCAGGAAGATAACTTATCCCCCACAGGAAATACCCATGAAAAATCAAACCAGGAAGATAACTTATCCCCCACAGGAAATACCCATGAAAAATCAAACCAGGAAGATAACTCATCCCCCATACGAAATACCCATGAAAAATCAGATCAGAAACAAGGCACACATCATACAAAAAGTTCAAAAAATAAAAAAGAGGATATTCAAAAACTCTCTTCTCTCTCCTCCGGTGAACGCTTTTACCTTCCGGGACGAAAAAACCCTGTCCTCTTTAAACCCTCCCCTGCTTTCCATCTCCTTTTGCATATTCGGGATGAAGCCCATCGGTTTGCTCTGGAAACCCACAGAAAGAAAAGAGACAAACTGTTTTTATCCGGCAACCTGGATCAAATCCCTGGACTGGGGCCAAAAAGAAAACAAAATCTGCTTAAAAAATTTGGATCTCCGGAAAATATTAAACAAGCCTCGGAGAAAGAACTGGCCTCCACTCCCTCCATCTCTCCCACACTGGCCCATGAAATTAAAAACAGCTTGAACCTCAAAAGCTGATTAGTCCGTGTTTTATACCAATCCGGTTTGAAATTTTCCGGTTCTTCATAAGAAAAAATGCTTACACCCTTTATAACAGACATAGG
>JAPOOY010000131.1 GCA_026713205.1 Bdellovibrionales bacterium | reverse complement strand
AGCTATGTATTAGAGTCTATTTATAAACCAAAAAAAATTAAGATGTGCGGCCTTTACCCCTTTGCAAAAAAAACGAACTGCATCACCTATTCCAAAGAGCATAAACAACAAATCTCCCACTGGATAGAACTTCAAACCAATACCGATCCTATATAAAATTTCACAGATTAAATTGAAACTAAAATTATTCCGGAGGCTATAAATATTCTCCCGGAAAATCTTTAAAAAACCTTAAGGAATGTGGATTTCTCCACCACCTTTTTTTGGAGAGATATAATCAATTGCTTTTGGGGCTTCTTTGATAAAAATATGAGGAAATTGGTTTTCTGCCATAGATTATTTTTCTTTATGATTGTATGCTGACTTTCTGTTCTCCAAATTATTCAGCAAAAGTTTTTTTGATACTGTCGTTTGATCTGCCAGAATAGCCTCTTTTACGGAATCATAGCAGGCTTGGACAATTTCCGCATGACTTAAACCTGTTGTTTCATTTACGATTTCTTTCACTTTTAAGTCTCCCAAAAAACTGGCTAACCGGTTTGTAATCAATTTTATTACTTCTTCTGAAGAAGGGGTGTCATAATATAAAACATCATCAAATCGGCGAAACAGAGCCTTATCCAGTAATTTCATGTTGTTTGTGGCGGAAATGATAATACTGTTTGATTTGTCATTTTCAATAAATTGCAAAAAGGCATTTAAGACCCTTCTCATTTCTCCTACATCGTCAGCACGGCTTCTTTCAGAACCAATAGCATCAAACTCATCAAAGAGGAAAACCCCTTCCGAGTCTTGGATAGCATCAAATACCTGCCTGAGTTTTGCGCTCGTTTCTCCCATAAATTTAGTGACAATTTTATCCATTTGTATATTGAAGAAAGGCAGTTTCAACTCTCCGGCAATTACAGAGGCTGTCATGGTTTTTCCTGTTCCCGGCGGGCCTGCCAATAGAATTTTCCTTCTATTGTTCAGCCCATGTTTGAGCAGTTTTTGCCTTTGGTAGTATTCCTTAAGAATTTTATCTATTCTGCCTTTGAGTACTGGTTCCAGAATAATATCAGCCAATCGGCTTTTGGGTTGTGATGAATGAATAAAATCACTTAAATCCTTTTGAAAAGAAATCACTTTTAAGGGAGTGGTTTTTTGCTTATCAATAATTAAACGAATATCACGGGCAAGTGTAATATGGCCTTTATGTGCTTCACAAGCAGCTAATTGCAGGGCTATTGTCAAAAACCGCTCTCTATCATCTTGGAGATGAGATTTTATCAAAGACTTGATTTGTTCTGCTGTAGCCATCTTAACCCCCTCTTGTAGTTATTTTTTAAACTTACCCACTTTATTTATAGCACTCATTTCTAATTTTCCTCACTGACAGTTTTTTTCTTTTTCGTTCCAAATTTCATTGATTTTTTGTTGGGTTTTATTTATATTAATTTGTATAAGTTCTTTGCAAGCCTCAATATATTCTGTTTCTTTTTCAATTTCCTCTACAATTTCTTTTTGGACTTCAAAAGAGGGAAGAGGAATTTTTATTTGCTTTAATTTTTTTACAGATGAAACATTTTCTATGCTGGAGCCTGCTTGATTCTTAAAATATTTATTTTGTATAAAATTTGATTGTAAGATTAACTGCAAATATTTTCCAGACAGCTTGTTTTTATGTGGAGTAAGTTTAAGCAGTGCTTGATTTATTATTCCTTTTTTATGTTTTTCTGGGATAATAGCTATTTTTCCCATAGTACCTGAACAGCTGATTAACAAGTCTCCAGGAAAAACTTCAAACCTTTTCATTTTCCTCTCTTTTAGCCTCCAGCACCATCAGAGGAAAGCCTTTTTTATCCAAAAGTAGATAATCCGCAGCCCCTGTTTTGGTTTTTTCAAAATCATCCCCTTGAGCTTCAATGTCTTCTTGGTTGATTTTTATGTTCAGTTCCAATTGGATGTTTGCTTTTCCCTTTGAATCGTCAAAGAAACGCCATCCTGCCTTTTCCAGCAGTTTATTGATTTTTATTCTGGCACGGGCTTCTTTCTTAATTGGCATCTTTATTCAAGGTTCATATCACTCTATTAGAGCTTGTTCTGAATTATAGTCAATTTTACAATCTTCAGGGAAAAAGATTATCAAAACAAGAGATTTAATGTCTGTGGTTATTTGCTTTTCAAGGGCGATTCCTACAGATAATGTTAAAAATGAGCATTTTCCCGGCATCGGGAAAATGGTCTAAAATCCAGTTTTTTACTGTTTCAAAGTTGTTTTTGGGAAATATTTATGGAAAAAAGTCTCAAAACTGCCTTAAAACACTGTTTTTAAGGCTGATAACCTTTATTTTTTTTACATGTGATGCTTATGTTATACAATAAGCATCATATTGTGATGCTTAATTGACATATTAACCATCATGTGTAAATTAAATAAGTCATAATGAAAGACCCTAAACAGATTAAATCTATTATAGCAGAACAAAACCCTTGGTGGAAAGGTCAGTCTGTGCCTGATTATCTTGATCCACCAATAGAGCGTCCTCTGGCCAGGCATCTTTGGAAATATATTTTATCTTCTGATTTGAAACGGCATTTGATCATATTGGGGCCAAGGCGTGTCGGAAAAACAACTGTTATGTATCAAACTGTCCGGCATCTGCTTAAAGAAAAAGTACCTCCTGACAAAATTCAATGGGTTCGCTTGGATCACCCTCTATTTATGCCTTTGGATTTAGGCTCTATTGTAAAAGATGCAATAAGTTTAGCAAAAGCTACAAGAAAACAACCTCTCTATCTGTTTTTGGATGAACTGGTTTATTCTGAGAAATGGGATTTATGGTTAAAAACTTTTTATGATGAACATTGGCCTGTGCGTATTGAGGGCAGTTCCAGTGCTACAGCAGCTTTGCAAAAAGGAAGAGAAAGCGGCGTTGGCCGATGGGAAGAATTCTATCTTGCTCCTTATCTTTTAACTGAGTTACTTCAACTTTATAACAAAAATATCAAGTTTCCTATTTATAAGAAAAAACAGTGTCTTCATAATACAATAAATAGTCTTTCTAAATCGTTGCCTCATACTCAACTCAACTTTGAGGAAGAAAGGAAGCTCATGATTTCTCTGGGTGGTTTTCCTGAGTTTTTAGCTGGAAAAAAAAGAGAAGAAGATGAAGTTTTGGAAAGTATCAAAAAAGGGATCAAAAAAGGATTAGAAAAAGAACTAAGTAAGATTGTAGAAATGGAAAAGCAAGTACAAAACCTTCATAAGGAAGCTGTACAAATGAGTCTGAAAGCTGAACTTTCTAAAATTAAAGAAGTAGAAGAAAAAATTTCTGAAAAGAAAAAAGATACTATTTTTAAATTCAAAAAAAAATACGCGGAACAAATCATGGATGGTCAACTTGATAGAGATTACTTTCACAAATCGCAACAGATATTAAAATCAGATGCTATTGAGAGAGCCATTTATAAAGATATTCCACAATCATATAGAATTGACTCTCCTCTTACTCTGGAAAGGTTACTTTATGTTTTAGCCGGTCAAGTTACGGGATTGTTATCTCCAAAAGGAATTAGTCAAGATATATCTCAAGTATCTCCTTTAACACTTGAGCGTTATCTCAATTATTTAACTCAAACTTACCTTGTATTTACACTTTCCAATTATGATAATAATGAAAGGAATGTGCAGAGAAGACAAAGAAAAATCTATTTTGTTGATGTTGCCATACGAAATGCGGCTCTACAAAAAGATCAAATTTTTAATGATCCAGCAGAATTAGGGAAACTTCGGGAGAATTTAGTTGCATCTCATTTATACCATTTAGGGAAGCAATCCAGTATTCGTCTGTATCATTGGAGACGAGGAAAATATGAGGTGGATTTCGTTTATGATGACCCTGTTCATCCTATGGCTTTTGAAGTTGGCACTTCCAAAACACACTCCCGATCCGGTTTAAAAAAGTTTCTTCAGGAGAATCCAAAATTTCAAAAAGGATGTTACTATATTGCTCCTGATTTACAATTTCTTTCAGCCGAAGAAAGCACATCAGGTATTGGAGAACTTCCTCTTGATCTCTTGCTTCTCGCTACAGGGTTGCAACAGGATGAAGCTCTCTCTGTTCTTTTAGGAAGTAAGAAAACAGGAAAGGTTTACTCTTGATCTTTCTCTTTAAAGGGATGTTCGGGAAGGTTGAGCCTGCTTTTTATTTTTTGTATTTTTGGCTCTACATAATTGGCCACACCCCGAGCTGTTTGCTTTTTTGATTCTCCAAAAGATGTGAGGCTTCTTATTGTTTTCACTCCGTCCTGTCCCACCCGATTCAAAGTTTTCATAAAGAATGTTTTTTTTCCAAAACGAACCAGGTAATGTTCAAGTGATTTTCCATCCCACTGGATTTGCAGGACAAGGGTTAAAATAAAAGCGCTTAAAACTCTTATTGCAAAAGAAACCAACCGCAGTATAAACATATCATCCCGCCGCGCTTTGTATGGATTCCACCAATCGTCTTTCTTCAAAAGGTTTAATGATATAATCAAAACAACCGGCCTGAAGGACATCCGCCATAATATGCTCCTCCCTTAAGGAAGAACAGGCAATCAAAGGGAGAGAGGGGGATTGTTTCTTGATAGCCTGAATAAACTCCAAAATATCCTGCTCAGGAAGCACTAAATCCAAAAGAACCACATCCGGCCTTTTTTCCGCAATAATCTTTAAAGCATCCCTTTGCTCATCTGTTTCTCCAACAATCTCAAAACGATGATTTTTGGCTATTTGTTGAAAACTTCTACGAAAAAGCTCCGTATCTTCAATAACCAGAAGTTTTATGCTTTTTTGAGCCATTAAACTATCCTCTTCCCATTGGAGTCTCGCAACTTTATGACGAGATCAAAATATTTTTTCTTTTCACCTGAAAAAACCGCAAAACTCAAACCCGATTACCACAAATGTATCATAAGGAACCTCATGGCATCCTGTCAAAATTCAAACAGCCAACTCGTCCAGGTTTTAAGATTTAGGTTTCTTATACCAAATACACACAGAACGCCAATTCATTCCTTTTCCACAGGAATACGAAAAACCTTCTTGACAAAAACCCACCTTTTCAAAGAGTTTAAAGAGAGTGTACCATACCCTCTCCCTTATTGTTTTACTTTCCCTTGTTGCCTGTGTTAATTCAGACCCCCCGGATTCTCCAAGAACGCGCAGTGGTAACAGCTTAATACGAAGTCCACGACAACAACAAACCGTAAATCCGGAAACAGCCAATCCGGCAGATCCCACACAGCCTGAACAAAATTTAGACATTTCAAGAATAACTTTTCCCCTGCAAGTCGTGAAAAGAGAGGGCACGATTCCCATGAGTATTCATACTACAGAGAATAATACCAAAGTGCATGTTGAAACACCTTTAGATGACCAGGTCCTTAATATCCTGGCGGGATTTGATGGGCAGGTAACTTTAGAAAATCCCAAACAAATCATTCTCTCTGCCGGTCATTTGAAATTGATCTTTGATCTGGGGAAAGAAGTCTCTTTAAAAAGTGATCCGAACACTCCTGTTACCAGAGGGGACATTTTAGCTTCCACAACAGGTTCTATCACTCTTAGCTTAAAGAAAAACGGGAACCTTATCCCTTTTTGCCTGAACATCATTAATCAGTCTGAAGGTCTGGTTGATGTTCATATAGTGAACGATCAAGGTGAATGCGAAACTTAATATCTCCGCTAAAAAATCTTAAATTCAAATCACTGATAGTTTCCTAAAGAGAACCTGACTTCATTCTGGCATAAGGTCCAGATTATCTTTTATTTCCTTAGCTAAGAGCTGCCAATAATGATTATTATTTAGGCAATATAAAAAAAAATTTTATGAACCCGATTTTCAGTTGTAATATGAGGTCTTTTAAAAGAGTCCTATCTTTCTAAAACCACAGGGAGGCCAAGACGATGTTAGGAATCAATTACCCCATTCACCAGAATGTCATTAAACGACTTTCAAAAAAACGATCCATTGAGCTTTACAAAAAACTCATTGATAAAAGAATGGAAATGCAAAATCATCCTCAACAATCCAAACTGGCTTTATCTCATCTGGGAAATGAACGGGGAGGAGATGAGGCGGATCAGGTCACTCGCCTGCAACAGGAAACCCAATATACAGGACGGATTCAAAGAGACCTTCAAATGTTGAAAAAAATCACCAAGGCTTTGGAACGAATGGAAAAAGGGACTTATGGAATTTGCGATCAAACAGGAGAGGTTATTTCCTTCACCCGTCTCTCCGCTATTCCCTGGACCACATTAAGTTTGGAAGGCGCGGAAGAGCTGGAAGAAATGATAGCCCTTAAAAAAGCGCGCTAAACCCCAAGAAACCTGAAACTCCGGTTAAAACTCTTTCGTTTCTTATAAATTTAAAACCGCCGTTTTTCCTCTGCACTTTCTGAAGGGGTGCGGGAAACAGCCGGTGTGACCGATCTTCCCTCTGCGGAAATATCTCCCCCACTTAAAAGTTCAATATCATCTTCCTCAGGATCCGCATTATATTCAATGGAGCTGCCATGATAACTCTCATAACCTGTTCCCGCCGGAATAAGCCGACCCATAATCACATTTTCCTTTAAACCAATAAGATGATCCTCACGGGACTGAACAGCTGCATCTGTTAAAATCCTTGTGGTTTCCTGAAAGGAAGCTGCTGAAATCCAGCTTTTTGTATTCAAGGAGGTTTTTGTAATACCTAAAAGAAGAGGCTTAAATTCTGCAGGACGTCCTCCTTCTCCTATTATTTTATTATTGACCTCTTCCAGCTCAAACCGATCCACCTGCTCTTTAGCAATGTAATGGGTATCCCCCGGTTCTGCGATTTCCACTTTTCTCAACATTTGGCGCACAATCAATTCAATATGCTTGTCATTGATATGCACACCTTGGAGACGATACACCTCCTGCACCTCATCCACCAGGTAACTGGCAAGAGCTTTTTCCCCGGAAATCTGAAGAATGTCATGAGGATCCATAGGCCCATCCATGAGAGCTTCTCCCCGTTTAATATATTCCCCTTCCCGAACCGCGATATATTTTCCTTTTGGAATAAGATAGTCTTTTTGTTCTCCCTCATTGGAAGTCACAACCACCCGTTGTTTCCCCCTCACATCCTCTCCAAAACTCACATAACCATCAATTTCCGCAATAATAGCCGCCTTCTTAGGCCGGCGTGCTTCAAAAAGCTCACCCACCCGAGGCAGTCCTCCTGTAATATCTTTTGTCTTGCTGGTTTCCCGATGAATCTTGGCAATAATATCACCCGCATGAATAGCTTCTCCTTCAGAAATCATTAGCTGAGTTCCCACGGAAAGCACATAGCTCACAGGAACACTTCTTTCCGGAAAATGAATCGGTTGATCCTGTTCATCCACCACCATCACACTGCACTTTTGATCCCCTGCCCGAGCTTCCATAATCACCTTTGTTGTAAAACCGGTGACAGGATCCACTTGATCCACCAGAGATACTCCCTTTTCAATGCCCTTAAACTGCACCTTTCCGGAAACATCAGACACGATAATACTGGAGTAAGGATCCCATTCCGCTAAAACATCATCCTTATTCACCATATCCCCTTCTTTAAAATTTAAAACGGCGCCATAAACCACGGAGAATTTTTCCCTTTCTCTCCCTGTATCATCCAACACAATCACTTCTCCATTTCGATTCATCACCGTAAGCTTACCCTGCCGGTTTAACACTGTGTTCACATTGACAAATTTTAATTTTCCAGGATAGCGAATGGTGTGTACGGATTGTTCCACATCACGAGACGCCGTCCCCCCTAAGTGAAATGTTTTCATGGTGAGCTGAGTCCCCGGTTCACCAATGGATTGCGCGGCGATAATACCCACCGCTTCCCCAATGTTAATCATTCGCCCTAAGGCCAAATCCCTTCCGTAACACTTCGCACAGATTCCCTGCGCGGCCCGACAAGTTAAAGTGGAACGAATTTTGACCAATTCCAGCGCCGCCTGTTCTATTTTTTCCACAACCTCCTCATTGATCTCATCCCCCGCAAAACAAATCACCTCATCTGAATTGGGATGGAGCACATCTTCAGCGGCAATTCGCCCAAGGATTCTATCTCCAAGAGATTGAATCACCCCACCACTTTCCATCAAATTCTTAATTTCTATAGAATCCTCTGTTCCACAATCTATTTCAGACACAATGACATCCTGGGACACATCCACCAGACGACGAGTCAAATAACCGGAATTGGCCGTTTTTAAGGCCGTATCGGCAAGTCCCTTCCTCGCTCCATGAGTGGAAATAAAGTATTGTAGAACCGTCAAACCCTCACGAAAATTGGAAGTAATAGGAGTTTCAATAATATCCCCGGAAGGTTTTGCCATCAGTCCCCTCATTCCCGCCAACTGACGAAGCTGGGCGGTGGAGCTTCTGGCTCCGGAATCCGCCATAATAAAAATAGGATTGAAACTGGCCGCCTCCACCTTTTTGCCATCCACCTCAAAGGATTCTTTTTCCAGGTATTCCATCATTTCATTAGCCACGCTATCCGTACACCGTGTCCACACATCCGTGACCTTATTATATCGTTCTCCATCTGTAATAAGCCCTTCATCATATTGGGCTCGAATCTCATCCACCTGCGCCCTGGCCTCTTCCAACAACTCCTTCTTTCGGGAAGGAATTTGCAAGTCATTGATAGAAATGGAAATACCGGCTTTTGTAGAAAACTTAAATCCGGCATCCTTCAACTGATCCGCAAGAATGACAGTGGTCTTCCCGCCACAACTCCGGAGAGATTGATCAATCAAATTAGCCAGAAGTTTTTTATTGATCACACGGTTATAAAATTTAAAGGGAATTTACGGTGGAATAATAGTGCTTAAAATAGCCCGCCCCACAGAAGTTTCCTCCATATTTCCATGAATCCGGCACTTTATCGCCGCCTGCAGATCCACCCTGTCGGTTTCATAAGCATAAATAGCCTCCCGGGCATCCGAAAAGACCTTACCTGTTCCCTGAGCCCCGGGACGAATACGGGTCATCCAATATATCCCCAATACAATATCCTGAGTGGGATTGATAACAGGTCGTCCATTTGCCGGACTTAAAATATTGTTTGTGGACATCATAAGCACCCTGGCCTCCACCTGCGCTTCCACAGATAGGGGCACATGAACAGCCATTTGATCTCCATCAAAGTCCGCATTAAAAGCCGTACAAACCAAAGGATGCAGCTGAATAGCCTTTCCCTCATGCAGGATAGGCTCAAAAGCCTGAATGCCCAGACGGTGCAAAGTGGGAGCGCGGTTTAAAAGCACCGGATGCTCTTTAACCACTTCAGAAAGGATATCCCACACCTCATCAATTTGCTCTTCCACCAAGGCCTTGGACTGCTTGATGGTTACAGACAGACCTCTTTGTTCCAGTTTGTTGTAAATAAAAGGCTTAAACAATTCCAAGGCCATGGTTTTTGGCAACCCACATTGATGAAGGCGCAGATGAGGCCCCACCACAATAACGGAACGCCCGGAATAATCCACCCGTTTCCCCAGAAGATTCTGCCGGAAACGGCCTTGTTTCCCTTTGAGAATTTCACTCAAAGAACGGAGAGGTCTTTTATTGGGTCCGGTGAATACTTTACCGCCACGGCCATTATCCAACAAAGTGTCCACGGCTTCCTGAAGCATTCTCTTTTCATTCCGGATAATAATTTCCGGAGCGTTTAACTCTTTCAATTTTTTAAGACGATTATTTCTGTTAATGACCCTGCGATAAAGATCATTTAAATCGGAAGTGGCAAAACGACCTCCATCCAAAGGCACAAGAGGTCTTAAATCGGGGGGGATAACGGGCAAAACTTCCATGATCATCCATTCCGGACGATTAACGGACCCCATAAAGTCCTCCACAATTTTAATTCTCTTTCTTAATTTTTTCCTTACCGCATCGGACTTTGTTTCCTCCAGAGATTTCCGAAGTTTTTTGGAGAGAAACTCCAAGTCCAGAGATTTGATCATATCCCGAACCGCTTCCCCTCCCATATCCACTTTGAAATGGGGGCCGTACTGATCCAAAGCCTTCTCATGATCATTTTCCGAGAGAAGCTGCCATTTCTTGAGTCCCGTGTCTTGAGGATCCATCACCACATAGCACTCACAGTATAAAATTTTCTGAATATCCTTTATGGACATCCCAAGAAGTGAACCTATACGACTGGAAAGGGATCGTAAAAACCAGACATGAGCCACGGGACTGGTGAGTTCAATATGACCTAACCTTTCCCGACGCACTTTAGATCGGGTCACCTCCGTTCCACACTTTTCACAAACAACCGTTCGGAACTTCATTCCCTTATATTTTCCGCAAAGACACTCATAATCTTTGGTTGGACCGAAAATCTTACAGCAAAAAAGCCCTTCTCTTTCCGGTTTAAATGTACGGTAGTTGATTGTTTCCGGTTTTTTTACTTCACCGTAACTCCATTTGCGAATCAGCTCCGGAGAGGCAATGGACACCCGAATGGATTTTAAGGCCAGAGGATCTCTGGGCTTATCAAAAAAACTTAAAAGATCCTGCATGAGCTATACCTCCTCTTGTTCCGTGCTGATATCCACGGGTTTCTCTGTTAAAATTTCAGATTCAAACATCTCCACATTCAATCCAAGGCTTTTCATTTCATTAACCAAAACATTGAAGGATTCCGGCACGCCGGGCTCCAGAATATTTTCCCCCTTCACAATACCTTCATACATACGGCCTCGTCCGGCCACATCATCAGACTTAACAGTTAAAAACTCCTGAAGACAGTAAGCCGCTCCGTAAGCTTCAATCGCCCACACTTCCATCTCACCCAATCTTTGACCTCCAAACTGGGATTTTCCTCCCAAAGGCTGTTGAGAGACCAGAGAATAAGGCCCAATGGAGCGGGCATGAATTTTTTCCTCCACAAGGTGATGAAGCTTCAGCATATACATTATCCCCACAGTGACCGGAAGCTTAAAAGCCTCACCTGTCCGACCATCATAAAGAGTGGTTTGACCGGTTTCCGGAAGTTTGGCATGACTTAAAAAATCTTTTACATCCCCTTCTCCGGCTCCATCAAAAACAGGAGTGGCCACATGGATACCTGTTTTCACATCCTTAATCATTTTCTTTAAAGATCTTTTATCAGCCAAATCAATAACCCTGGATAACCCCTCATCCTCCTGATACACCTTTTTCAAAGACTCTTTGGCTTCCTGCTCTTTAAATTCATCAATATACTTTTGAAGCTTCTGACCCAGATCATGAGCGGCCCATCCCAGATGAATTTCCAAAACCTGTCCGATATT
>JAPOOY010000136.1 GCA_026713205.1 Bdellovibrionales bacterium | reverse complement strand
ACCTTTTCCGAATTATTTTTTGGAGTCGGAAGGGCTTTAATAAGTAAAGATTTCGGATTAAAAAAATTAAGAAACAGAGTAATAAATGACTCTCTCCTGGAAATAATAAAAATTCATGAAAGAATAACTATGATAACTATTAACTTTAAATCCTGCATGGGAGATATTTTTTAATGACAATGCCCTTCTCTTCTTCAAATACTCTTTCTCTCTATGAAAATCTTAATGTGGCTCAAAAAAAAGCTGTTCAGGCTTTAAATGGGCCAGTGTTAATTTTAGCAGGTGCCGGAGCGGGAAAAACGCGGGTGATTGTTCACCGAATAGCCGCTTTAATTCGGGAAAAAAACATAAATCTTCAAAATATTTTAGCCGTAACCTTTACCAATAAGGCGGCGCGGGAGATGAGAGAAAGAGCATTAGCCCTTTTATCCGGTGAAGAATTATCTCATACCCCCTGGATTGGCACTTTTCATTCCGTTTGTGCTCAGATCCTTCGGAATTATATACATCTTGTTCCGGATCGGGATTCTTTTATTATTTATGATGATAAAGATCAGTTGCAATTGATCAAGGCTATTATGAAAAATTTGAATATCAATGAAAAAATGCATCCGCCAAAAAATTTTAAGAGTCAAATCAATCTTTGCAAACGAAAGGCTGTAGAGCCTCATGAGATACATAAGATCCCTCATCTATTTGATGACTTCAAGTTTGAAAAAGTTTATGTTGCTTATGAGAAAGCTCTCATAAAAGCTTCAGCTTTTGATTTTTCAAGTTTGCTTTTGGAAACTTATAAATTAATGAAGAACAATCCTGATTTTTTAAAAACCCTTCAGGATCAGTTTCAGTATATTCTTGTGGATGAGTATCAAGATACCAATCATATACAGTATCTTCTTATAAGAAAACTGGCTGAAAAACATAAAAACATCTGTGTTGTGGGAGATGAAGATCAATCTATTTATGGTTGGAGAGGGGCTGACATAACAAACATTATGAGTTTTGAAAAGGATTTTCTTAAAACTCAGGTATTGTTTCTGGAGCAAAATTACCGATCTTCAAAGAGCATTGTAGCGGCTGCTGGATCTGTGATTGCAAAAAATAAAACACGAAAAGGAAAAACACTTTTTACAAAGAATGCCTTTGGAGAGAAAATTCTTATTGGAGAAACTCTTAATGAATTTGAAGAGAGTCGTTTTATTGCCGGAAAAATTCAGGCTTTATGCAGTCAATTTGGCTCCGCTTGGGATGATTTTGCGATTTTATATAGAATTAATGCTCAATCCCGATCTTTAGAGGATCAGCTGAGAAGATTTCGCATACCTTATAAAATTGTGGGAGGCATTCGTTTTTATGAAAGGACGGAAATAAAAGATATTCTGGCTTATCTCCGATTGGCTCTTAATGAGAAGGATGATATTTCTTTTTTGCGGGCTATCAACAGTCCTAAGCGTGGCATTGGGAAGACAACCTTGGAAGCTTTACAAAAGGAAGCCAGTCAAAAAGATTTGTTTTCAACCCTTGGTTCTTTTTTGCAAAAAAAACAGATGAGGGGAAAAATAAAAATGGAATTGCAAAATTTTCAGCGTCTTATTAAAAAATTACAGAAAAAAAAGAATACATCCTCCCTGTTGGAGCTTTATTTTTTTCTTTTGGAGGAAACGGGTTATTTAAATCGATTAAAAATAGACTCCTCCCCGGAAGCTCAAAGCCGTATAGCTAATTTGCAGGAGTTTGCCAATGTTATAGAACAAAGGGAAAATGATTCTTCTCCTACCCCTACCCTGGAGGGTTTTTTGGAGGAAATGAGTTTGCTTTCAGAGAGCGATAAAACCAGCTCCCAAAGTCATGCTGTGACTTTAATGACATTGCATAACTCAAAGGGGTTGGAATTTCATTCCATTT
>JAPOOY010000266.1 GCA_026713205.1 Bdellovibrionales bacterium | reverse complement strand
ATAGGGGTCAAAAATGAGTTCGGCTTTGACACAGATGCGGCTGAAAGTCGCTCTGTGGCAAAACGCATGTTTGAATTTTTGACCCCTATAGTCTGTTAGAAAGGGTGTAAGTATTTTTTCTTATGAAGAACCGGAATTTCTAAAGCTGGAATAAGAAAACGGAAATCTAAAACACGATCGGTATAAATAACTCATAAGTATTTCCTTATATTTTTTATTTGTGTTATATCAATTGAGGTTGAGTTTTGAGGCTTTTTAAAAATTTTAAAACTCAAACCGGAGGAGTGTAATCAGAGGAATTTTTATGCGTCTCAGGGTGTTACAAGTTACTATATGGATTGGAATCCTTGTTTGTACGGTTGGATGTTTGAAGAAAAAATCCAGCCCTTATACAGACTATGAGTTGTCAGAAACTTTGCGTTATTCCCTTGGCGGAGAGCCTCCCACTTTAGACTGGAGCAAAAGTACGGATACCACTTCTTCCCTGGTGATTCGTAATATTATGGACGGGCTGGCTCGGTATGATTTTTCCGGGAAGTCTGTGGAAATCCGTCCGGACTTGGCGCAATCCTGGACTTCTTCCTCAGATAAAACAAAGTGGGTCTTTCATTTAAAATCTGTTCAGTGGAGTGATGGAAAACCTTTAACAGCTCAGCATTTCGTGGAAGGATGGGAGCGTCTTTTAAATTCCAAAACGGGATCGGAGTACGCGTATTTTCTTTTCCCTGTTAAAAATGCCCGAGCTTATAACGAAGGGCGTATGAAGGACTTCAGTCAGGTAGGTGTCAGGCAGGGGGAAAAGGGAGAGCTGATTGTTCATTTGGAAAAGGGGCTTTCCTATTTTCCCTATTTACTCACTCATCCCTCCACCTTTCCCCTTCGTGGGGATGTGGTGAAAAGCAGGGGCGCGGCCTGGTCTGAACCAAAAAATATTGTCACACTTGGCGCTTATCGTTTGACCCGTTGGGATCATGACAAGGCTTTGATTTTAGAGGCCAATGAAAACTACCATGGTCGCCATCCCTTTATAAAAAAAGTGATCATTTATATTATTCCTGAAGAAAAAACCATATTGGATCTCTTCCTTTCCGGACGCCTGGATGTGGCTCCCAGTTTAAGTTCCCGGGATTTAATTTTTTTAAAAAACAAAAAAGAGTACAGGAGCCACAACATTTTAAGTTTGTACTATTATGGGTTTAATGTAAAAACACCGGTCTTAAAGGATGTGCGGGTGCGGAAGGCTCTGGTTCATGCCGTGGATCGTAAAGAGATCGTGCGACTTTTAAATGGCGGACAAAAACCAATGAAAAGCTGGATTCCGGAGGGGATTTTTGGTTACAACAAAAACCTGGGGCTGTCTTTTGATCCAAAAAAGGCTTCCAGCTTTTTGGATGAAGCGGGTTATAAGGATCGCTCCTCTTTTCCAAGGATCAAGCTCTCTTATAATACAACGGCCGATCATAAAATGATTGCCGAGAATGTGCAGTCTCAGTTAAAGAGAAATTTAAACATTGATATTGAACTCAGCAATCAGGAATGGAAAACTTATCTTCAAAGGTTGGATGCGGGAGATGTGGAGGTTTTTCGTCTGGGGTGGATGGCGGATTATCCGGATCCCGATAATTTTATGAATCTTATGACTTCTTTTTCTGACAACAATCACACCCATTGGGGTCATCCCAAATATGATGAATTGATCTTAAAGGCCATGTCTCAGCCTTCCGGCCCAAAGAGAAAAGTTTTATACGATAAGGCGCAGAAGATTCTTTTGGAACAGGAGGTTGCTGTATTTCCCATATATTCCGGTGTCTCTCATATATTGGTTTCTCCCCGTTTGAAAAATTATCCTTTAAATGTGATGTCTGAAGTTTTTTTTGGAGATATACAATTTAAATCGGAGGGGGAATAGTGGGGGCGGTTTTCGGATTTTTATCAATAGGTTCTTTTTTTGCTCTGTCCGGGATTAGTTTTTTACATTATAAAATTCCTGTTTTTCTCTGGATTATTTTTTTTGGAAGTCTTTGCGCTTCTTTTGCCTGGTACATTATTAAAAAGAGTTTATTTCTCTATGTTATGGGTCGTATTTTTGAGGCCCTTATCACTTTGCTGATCACGGCGACAATTACCTTTGTGCTTCTTCGCGCCCTTCCCGGGGGACCTTTTGACAGGGAAAAGGCTTTGCCTCCGGAAATTAAAGCCCATATCAATGCCAAGTACCATCTGGATGAGCCGATCCACTTTCAGTATTTTCGTTATATATCCGGTTTGATGAAGGGTTATCTTGGGGAATCCTATAAATACACGGATAGAAATGTTTCTGATATTTTAAAAGACTCTCTTCCCATTTCCGTTCAGTTGGGAGTTTACGCCTTGCTGTTTGCTTTTCTGATCGGCATTCCCTGCGGGGTGTTTGCGGCTCAGAAAGGGGGGACTCTATGGGATCGGCTGGTTATGATCTTCAGCATTTCGGGAGTGTCCCTTCCCAGTTTTGTTATTGCTCCCGTATTTATTTTGTTTTTTGCTTTTTACTTGGGCTGGTTTGAGGTGGCCCTTTGGGAGGGCACGGCCTTTTATATTTTGCCTTTAGTGGTTTTAGGTCTTCGTCCTTTAGGTGTGATTGCCCGACTCACTCGCTCCGGCATTTTGGATGTGTCTCGATCGGATTATGTGAGAACAGCTCGGGCCAAGGGATTGAGTGAAAATGTGATTTTTTACAGACATATTTTAAAGAACGCCTTTCTCCCTATTCTGACTTTTTCCGCTCCCCTTATTGCGGGAATTCTCACCGGCTCTTTTGTAATTGAAAAGATCTTTGCCATTCCGGGTATGGGAGGGCACTTTGTAAACAGTGTGACCAACAGGGATTACCCTCTTATTTTAGGAGGACTTCTTGTTTACAGTTCTTTATTGATTGTGTCCAATTTAGTTGTGGATTTATTATATGCGTACTTTGATCCCAGAATTAAAGTCTCCTGACTTCATTACTCTTATGGAGATGGTTTTTAAATAGAGGAATAATCTCTTCCGCTTTCCTACTCATCAAGCAAACTCATTTTAATAATCTATGTAAAAAGGGATTTCAAGTCCTCATTTACATAAATTTTAGTTTTTGATGGCTTCTTTTTAAGGTCATTGAACCTATAAGATGAATCCTTTTCAGAAAAGAACCTCCACTTCTACTTCTGCGCCGAAGTGAGGAGGGGATGGTGAGGGTTTTAATAACAACTTCTGCGCCGAAGTGAGGAAGAAATGATGAAGGTATTTTAGCAATTTTTGCAGAATAGGAAATTGATGGATCAGGCTATTGTTGAAATGGGGGTTACGAGCACACATTACACAGGCAGTTAAGTCAGAAATAATCAAAATAGATGAAAAACGGTGTTTTTAGAAAAAAATAACCGAAAATATTTGATTTATTTTAAAAAATCGCCGAAAATTTTAAAATGATACGAAAAAATCGGATGCTTCATATTCCAGAAAATGAAAATAACTTTCTATTTGGTGTTAGGGGAAGTGGTAAAATAGACCTTTTAAAACGACTTTTTCCACCTTCTCCTTTAATCCTTTATATTGATCTTTTAGACACATCTATTTACCAAGACTATCTTTCCAACAGTGGACAGTTTTATGAAACGATTAATGCTTTTAGAAATGATGGCTTGATTATTGTAGATGAAATTCAAAAAATCCCTCATCTTTTAGATGAAGTTCATCGTCTTATTGAGTCTTCCCATCGCCGTTTTATCCTGACAGGTTCAAGCGCCCGCAAAATCAAAGCTACAAAAGGAGTGAACCTTTTAGGTGGTCGGGCGGGCAGAAAATTTCTTCATCCTTTTCTTCCTGAAGAGTTGGGAGAGGATTTTAATTTAAAAGAGGCTTTGTGTTATGGCTTACTTCCTATTGTATGGTCTTCCACTAACAGAAGCAGCAAATTAAGGGCTTATACTGAAACTTATCTTACAGAGGAAATTAAAGCGGAAGCTTTAGTCAGAAATCTTCCGGCTTTTGCACGCTTTTTGGAAGTAGCTGCTCTCTATCATGGACAAGTTGTCAATATGAGCGCTATTGCGAGAGATTCTGGAAATAAAATGCATCATATGCGCAATTTTTTTTCTATTTTAGAGGATACAATGTTAGGTTTCTTTCTACCTGCTTATCAAGCAAAACTTCGTGTGAAAGAGCAAAAAAGTAATAAATTTTATTTAATTGATCCAGGAATTGCACGAGCTTTAAAGAAAAACTTTGGTCCGGTTTCTGTTGAAGAAAAAGGTTTTCTTTTTGAAGGTTTAATAGCTCAAATTTTGAGAGCTTATAAAGATTATCGGGATATTTATGATACTGTTTATTACTGGTCTTCCTCGGAAGCGAAAAGAACGGAAGTTGATTTTTTATTAAAGCGAGGAACAGAATTAATAGCCATTGAAGTTAAAGCTAAAACTCAAGTTTCTTCTCAAGATTATAGAGGACTAAAAGCCATTAAAGAGTTACCAGCGGTTAAAAGACGGATTGTTGTGTATTTGGGCAAGACTATAAGGAAAACAGAAGAGGGGATTGAAATTTGGCCGTTTGATTTCTTTTGCGAAAATCTAAAGGAGGACTTTGCATCTCCTGTTGTTCATAAATAAAAAACAACTGTTCATTTTTCTCCCATGAAAGAAAATCTATTTTTAGAATCATCAATAATTATACAATCCGGTTTGAGTTTTAGGTTTTTGTTTATATAAAGAACAGAGAGAGAAAAGATGAAACCTTCTCAGAAAAAAACTTCCACTTCTGCGCCGAAGTGGGGAGGGGAGTGAGTATTTCAACAACTTCTGCGCCGAAGTGGGGAAGGGATGAGAATATTTCAAGCAGTACAGAGTTGTGTCAGCGCTGAAAAAGTCTGCACCTTCAGTCAGGGATGGTTGGGGTACTGTAAAATTACAAAATATAAAAACAATTCGGCGGACTATTCCAGCAAAAATCAGAAATGTAGAAAAACTCTTTTTTACAAAATCTTTAAATTAAAATTATTGTCATTGTAGTAAATTGAATTATCTATGCAACAACACCTAAAAAATCTAAAAATTCAAACCGATGCTTTTGACCCCCTAAACAAAATTGATTGCTTGAATGTTTGTTAAACAGAGATGAGAGATAAGCTAACACCTAGTTTTTCGGCATTTTACTTATGTTCCTTTAAGCTGTGGATTCCAACTTATAGGGCGTATTCCAACTTCTGCGCCGAAGTCGGGAAGAAATGATAATAATTCAGGCAGTAGGGAATTATGCCGATGGTCTGAAATTTCATTTGTAGCTATTGACGGATTCATTCTAAAAACAAAAAGAGTATTTTTTACTACACTTATACCAATCGTGTTTGAATTTTCCTGTTTTTATTTAAGAGACATAGGCCCTTTATAACAGACTCTAGGGGTCAAAAATGAGCACGAATTTGACACAGATGCGGCTGAAAGTCGCACTAACGCAAAACGCATGTTTGAACTTTTGACCCCTAGAGTCTGTTATAAAGGGTGTAAGCATTTTTTCTTATAAAGAACCGGAAATTTTCAAACCGGAGGAGTATAAAACATAGCGATAATGATTTTCATGATCAATATTGTATATTTTATACGCTCTCATTTACTGCTTTCAATGATTGTCTCCGGGCTGAAGGAGTATAAATTTTGAAAAAATGTGTATCATTGTCTTGAAAGTCTTCTTTTTATGGGTTTTAATGAGTTATAAATTCTTTATACATGGAAGTATATAAAAAACTTCAAAACTCAATCAGGAGGAATATACAATGGCTTTTTTAATAGTGCGGATTTTATTTTTTGCCGGTGTGCTTGTCAGTGTGTCCTGTGCTTCAATTGGCAAGCATAGATCTTCAACTTCGGCTTATTCCTGCTGTGCAGGCAAGAAGGACAAGGCTTCCGCTTCGTCTTGTTCCCATTGTGCGAGCAAAAAGGACAAAACTTCATCTTGTTCCCACTGTGCGAGCAAGAAAGATAAGGCCTCGCCTTGTTCCCATTGTGCGAGCAAAAAAGACAAAACTTCATCCTGTTCCCATTGTGCGAGCAAAAAAGACAAAACTTCGTCTTGTTCCCACTGCGCGAGCAAAAAGGACAAAGCTTCATCCTGTTCCCACTGCGCGAGCAAAAAGGACAAAGCTTCATCCTGTTCCCACTGCGCGAGCAAAAAAGACAAAGCTTCATCCTGTTCCCACTGTGCGAGCAAAAAAGACAAGGCTTCAACCTCGGCTTGCTGTGCGAGCAAAAACTCAGACGCAAAGGGACATTCCCATTCCACACCGGAAAAAGAGCATAAGGGCCATGCCGTTGTACCGTCAGCCGGTGATTCTTCTTCTGCAAAGAGGGAGATTCATTCCGCTTCTGATCCGGAAAAGAAAGCCTCTGCATTAAATCGGATTGTGGAGGATTTAAAAATATCCCCCGTCAATGGTCCTGAGTTCAAACTCTCCGCCCTTAAAAAACCGAAAGCTATCGTTTTTGTCATGAGAGAGAAAGATTGCCCTATTTCTGAAAAATATGGCCCCCGGCTGGCCCGATTGGAAAAGGATTATTCCAAGAAGGGAATTCAATTTATTTACAATTATGTGGGGCAGGTGAGAAGTGAGGAAAGCGCAAAGAAGGATTTGGAAATTCAAAAATTTAAGGCTCCCTATGTGATTGATACAAAACAAAAAGTGGTTCATGCTCTGTCCGCAAAAACCACAGGTGATGTGTTTATTTTAACTCCTGAAAGAAAGGTTGTTTATAGAGGGCCGGTGGACGATCAATATCATTTATTAAAATCTGCATTAAAACCAAGAAACCATTATGTAAAAGATATTTTAGAGGCCATCGCTCAAGGGAAAGCCTTTACATCTCAGGAATTACCGGCTCCCGGATGCTTCATTTCCCCGCCCATAGGGCAGGCCAGCTCTTAATTCTTTAGAAGCAGGTTTGGGAAAAATCATTTTTATTTCAATTGAAGGATTTTACATGAAAATTTTAAATCAGGAGCTCCGATGAAAAGTATGACAGGCTTTGGTTTCGCTTCAGGAAGCGGGAAGGATTACCGTGTGGAAGTGAATATTAAGTCCGTCAATTCCCGTTTCACGGATGTGAAGTTTTACACCTCCTCTTTTTACTTTTCATTGGAAAAGGAATTAAAATCTTTTGTTCTTAACAATTGTTCCAGGGGACAATGGATTGTTCGCATTGATCGATTTCCCGTTAAACCTCCCTCTCAGTTTGTCATATCCAGGGATAAGAAACAGGCTCGCCGATGGCAGGAGCTTTATAAGAATTTATCCCGGGAAATGGGAGTTAAAAATGATTTAAATGTGTCCCATCTGGCTCAGCTGGAAGGTGTGGTTAATACCATTGAAAAAGCGCCTCCTCTGGATTCAGTGGAAAGGACAAAAGTAACCGCTCTGTTTAAAAAGGCTTTTCAATCCTGCCTTCAGGAGAAAATAAGAGAGGGGCAGACTCTTAAGAAAGATATTACAGGGAATTTAAGTTCTCTTGAAAAATCTCTGGAAAAGATTCGGACTATACATCAAAGAGAGAAGCAGAAAGCGGAAACCCGTTATAAAAAATCACTTCAAAAAGAACAATCCCTTATTAACGGGGAGAGACTTAAAGCCTTATCTAAAAATTCCTCCAGATCATTAAAGGGTAAAGGAGCTCCTGTTAGAGGAAATTTTAACGGATCAAAGGGATTCATGGGCGGAGAAGGGTCTTTTGATATTAACGAAGAGATTGTTCGGTTAAGGGAGCATTTAAAAAACTGTAAAAAACTTGTCCGGCAAAAAGGGCCCACCGGTAAGAAGTTGGATTTCTATTCGCAGGAAGTTTTAAGAGAGCTTAATAGCATTGGTTCTAAATCTCAAACAGCGCTCATTACCTGCCAGGTTGTGGACAGCAAATTTTCTTTGGAAAAAATTAAAGAGCAGGTTCAAAACATTGAATGAGGGATTATTTATAGTGCTGTCCGGCCCCAGCGGGGCGGGGAAAACCTCCCTTGTGGACAGGGCGTTGAAGGAGTATTCCGAACTTCAAAAACCTGTGAGCTATACCACCCGCTCTTCCCGTGAGGGAGAAGTGGATGGACAATCCTATTATTTTCTCAATAGGGAAAAATTTCGTGAATTTCAGGAACAGAAAGCCTTCGTTGAGTGGGCTGAGGTTTATGGAGAGCTGTATGGAACTTCTGTTGAGGAGATTCGGAAGATATGGGTACGGGGGAAAATCATTATTAAGGACTTGGACATTCAGGGAATGCAGTCTGTCAAAAAGGCATTTTCAAAAGTTATCACTGTGTTTGTTGCTCCTCCCTCCATTGATGCGCTAAGGCAGAGACTTCTTAAGCGAGGTCAGGAGGCGCCTTCTTTGTCCGATCGTTTGCTCCAGGCCGAAGGGGAGATGATCTGGAAAAATCGCTGTGATCATAGCCTTATTAATGAAGATTTTGAAAGAGCTTGGGAACATCTCAAAAAAATCATTGAAAAAGTCAAAAATTTATAATATAAAAGGAACCTTGTAAAATGAAGAAGGAGAGGTCT
>JAPOOY010000206.1 GCA_026713205.1 Bdellovibrionales bacterium | reverse complement strand
TGGTAATTCAACTTCTTAATAAACTCCTGAACATCATTATAACTCACTCGCTCCACAGGATGATCCGGACACATTCTCACTCGGCCTCTCTCAGCTTCCACCCGCTTATGGTTGTCACAATCTCCCAGATTCTTAAAATAAGAGGGATTGTCCCTCATCACCGAAAACCACTGACTTTGTGTCACTTCTGTCGCCATCATCTCAAATGACCTTGTTATCTCCACCGGCTTTTGGTTCTCTCCCATTAGAAACTCACCCGCCGGTATCTTACGAAACGAAAAAGAGGGAGACGCGCTAGCTATCTTCCTCTCAAATGTTCCCTGCATAGAAAGCTCTTCCTTCTTCTCTATCAAATGACAAGACGGCAAAAATAAAACCGCCAGCATCATTCCTAATAAACACTGTATCGCTTTTTTCATCTTTCCTCCTTTAAAGTTTTTATAACACTTTTTTCTCTTAATAGCCAGTTTGAATCTCTCACTTTTAATCAAAAGCTAGCCCCCCAACACAGTCCAAACTCATAATTACAACATCGGCTTTTCTACTTCTTTTTAACAGCCATCTCACAAAATTTGGCAATAACCTTGGAATCCAGATCGGAAACTGAGCCTTTTTCCGCAGGGATGCTATCCCAGGTTTTACCCATCTTTTTTAAAGGGAAGTGATGATCGAACTGCTGGAGTTCCATCCCATTCCCTTACTAATTTCTTTTCTATTTTTTTTCCACGGTCTGCACACCATTGTTCAAATAAATAAAGCACACAAATCAAGAGTAGGATTGCTATTACATTACTTATTTTATAAGTAGGTTTAAAAGAACTGTGGACAGCAAGCTTTTTATTTTTAAATGATTCATCATACTTTTTACCTTTGGATTAAATTTACAACAAAAATGCCCTGAGTTATTGTTAAAACAATCTGAATTTTCAACACTGATAAATGTATTGAAGTTTCAACTTCAATCGGTGGTATAAAAACCATTTCTAGCGCTTTGTCCGATAAATTCTTTCATAATCTTTGGTTTGGAGCTAATAGCCTAAATCCATTTTTAATGTATGAAAAAACTTATCGGATGAAACACTAGGGTGTGCCACTTTATAGTATCGTTGTTAGGATGTAAAGATTCTTTCACAGCAGAGGAAAATATTTCCGCTGTATATTAAAAAAATCATGAATATTCCCGTATTTTTTTCTTATGCCATCAAGATTATCTTAATTTTTAAAGTTTGTAAGGTTTCTGTCTTTTATTGACTCTCATCAAATGTTATATTACACCGCTCACATATTTGGTGCGTTGAATGCAGGAAAAGTGGAAGTGAAAAATGAATTATTTTTTTAAGAGTATTCCCAAGTTCATTTTTAAATTTTTGATGATAGGGTTTGTTTTTTTTCAAACAATCCCTTCTCTGTTCGCCGGGGAACTGTATTTTCTCTCCGAACGGGATATGATCTCCTATGTTCAATCCGGTATATGGAAACTACAATCGCCCGATGCCACAAGATTGGGGTTTTTTATAAAATCCAATGGGATCAGTGGGATTGTTACAACTTTTCAAGCTGCACAAGATCTTTCAAGAACAGGAGGTATGGAGGATATTACTTTAGTTAATGGTAAAGATAATAGTTCAAGACGAGTAAAATCCTTTCGTTTTGATGCTCTCAATGGTTTGGCCTTAATAGAAACAATGGAAGGAGATGATGAGAGGAGCCTTCAAATAAGAGATGAACAGCCATCCAAAAACGAAAAAGTATTTTTAATCGGGTCTTCTCATTCTTCTGAACAGTTTATTGAAACGAGCAACATATCACCCATTCGTTTTGATGAGGATGATGATCTTTATTCCTTTTATGTTGGCCGTAATAATATTCTTTCAAGAGCCGGAGGCGGACCTGCATTTAATAGTATGGGGCATGTTGTTGGAGTATTCACTCAAGGAGTGTCCAATCATGCTAGAGAGGTTGTTGGATTACAGCATTTAAAAAAATTTATTGGAGAATGTGATAACGCCAGTCACTGCATAAAAGAGGAATTGGAAAATCTTAAAAAGATGGCTCAAGAAGAAGGAAATTTTATAGCCCAATTTAAGTGGGCTGAGATACTTTACTATGGAATAGGAGGCATGAAAAGAGATAGGGAGCAGGCTTTAGAATTGTATAAAAAATCCTATCAAGGATCAAACAAGTACGGAAGAGGAATCGCAGCCGTTAGAATAGGGACGATTTATTTTGAAAAAGATGATCATGAACAAGCCAAGAGATGGTTTAAAGACGCTGTGCAAGCAGGCAATCCGGAAGGAGAGTTGAGTATGGGAGCCTTAACTCAAGATGAAAGCTGGTTCCGGAAATCGGCGCAAGACGGATTTATCGCATCTCAGAGATGCCGATTGCAATTCAGAAAATAATGATGGTTGAAATAAGCTTCTTAAAGAAAGGATTTAAAAAAATCCATCCCGAGCTGGAGAACAGTAATTTTGTCGGGCGGGGACCTGGAAGATTTTTCTTTCGGGGAGTAAAATGCCGGAGAGTTTTTTTCCATAAACACAACCGGAATCCAGGCCAATGGTATTTTGTCTGACCTGCAATCCCTGTTTGGCCCAGTGTCCGTAAATGATCAGTTTATTCCCTTTGTAGAACTCATACCAAGGGGGATGGCTGCTGTCTCCCAGGGTTTTGTTTTTTTCATCCCATGTTCTGATATATAGGAGAGTGCGAATATCGGAGTCCTTTGGGTGTTTTTCAGGCGCGAGACCGGCATGAACCGCTATAAAATCCTCCTCTTCAATATAAAGCGGCCAACTTTCTATCCAGGTCAGCCAGTCTTCCAAATCCTTTCCCATTTGTTGTTTTAATTCATCCAGTGCAGGAGTTATGGGTCTGTTTCTTCGGGCAAATCTCGTGAAGGCCTCCTCATGATTTCCCTGAATGGCCTCCACATTATGGATTTTTACCCATTGCAGCATCTCCCAGGAATGAGGGCCTCTATTGATAATGTCTCCCATAAGGATGAGGCGGTGCTTTTGCGAATCGTAGTTAAGAGTTTCCAACAGATCCATAAATTCAAAAAAACAACCATGAATATCTCCCACCAGAAAAGGCTGTTTTTTGGAGTATTCCATTATATAAATTCTATCATAAAAAGAAGTTGAGATGGAGCCATAACTCTTAAATGTTCTCTATTTTTTAAACTTATACGATCGTGTTTGAATTTTTCCGGGTTTTATTTAAGAGACACTAGCTTATTTGACTATAGCTTCGTAATTTGTAAATAATACTTTATGAAATCTTTTAAAGAAATTACACCTCCTCAGGCTCAAAAGCGGAGCTTTTTTCATCAAAAATTTCAGGATCGCCGGTCTGATCCCTATTATTGGTTGAAGGAAAAGGACAGTCCGGAAGTTCTGAATTATTTAAAGGCGGAAAACACCTATGCTCGGGGATTTTTTAATCATATCCAACCTCTTCAAAAGGAATTATTTCAGGAGATGAAGTCTCATATCCCGGGGAGTTATGACACAGATCCTGTTAAGAAGGGGTCTTATTTTTATTATGTTTCGTGGATTCAAGATAAAGAGCATCCCATTTATAAGCGTACAAAAGAGTTAAACACAACAAGTAAAGAGGAGGTTTTGCTTGATATCAATCAGCTGGCGGCAAGTCGGAGTTACTGTGATGTGCACAGTCTGTGGGCTTCCCCCAATGATGATATTCTGGCATACGCTCTGGATGAAGAAGGTCGGGAATTTTACACCATTTACTTTAAGGATTTGAAAACCGGTCAGGAACTTCCTCACGCCATTTCCAAAGTGACTTCTGATTTTGTATGGGCTAACGATAATCAAACTGTTTTCTATGTGAAGCAGAATCCGGAGACATTACGATCCTTTCAGGTTTTTCGGTTTAATATTTTAACGGGTGCGAATGATTTGGTATGGACGGAAAACGACAGCCGCTTTTCAGTCTATTTGAATAAATCTGTTTCAACAAAACACATTTTTATTATTTCATCCAGTTCGGACACCTCGGAATGGCGGTTTTTATCGGCGGATAAGCCCTTGGGAAACTGGACTTTGTTTTGTAAAAGGGAAGAAAAACATGAATACTTTCTGGATTGTGGAAAAGATTGTTTTTATATTCTCACCAATCGGGACGGCGCTTTTAACTTTAAATTAATGAAAGCGGGCTTGTCAGATCATGATCCTTCTTCCTGGAAAGAAATTGTTCCACATAGTGAGAAAGCGTTTATTATAGGTTTAAGTGTGTTTGAAAAGTTTGTTGCTGTTACCATTCGTCAAAAAGCTATAAGAGATATTTTTATTCTTGATCGAAAAACAGAGGACTTGCACAAGGTCTCTTTTCCGGAATCTGTTTATTGTTGCCGGACGGAAGGAAATTTGGAGTATCAAACGGACAGTGTGAAAGTTGCTTTTAGCTCTCCAATTCATTCCATAACCATATATGATTATTATGTCCAGACCAGGAAATTGGTTTTCTCTTGGCAAAAACCTGTAGGGGGTGAATTTTCCGCTGAAAATTATATTTGTGAACGAGTCTTTGCTTCAGCTAAAGATGGAGCTCAGATTC
>JAPOOY010000272.1 GCA_026713205.1 Bdellovibrionales bacterium | reverse complement strand
CAACCAACAACCAACAACCAACAACCAACAACCAACAACCAACAACCAACAACCAACAACCAACAACCAACAACCAACAACCAACAACCAACAACCAACAACCAACACATAATAACTTAACATTAGATCGTAGTGAAATACGAAAAGCTATTTTAAAAAGCCAACACTGCCAAAGAAACTTTGATTTAAGTCAGACCTTTCCTGAAGAGGATATTGAATTATTAAAAACAGCAATTTCCCAATGTCCGAGTAAACAAAATATTGCTTTTTATAAGGCTCATTTTATTTTTGACAGGGAAATCATAGAGAAACTTCATAACGAAACGAAAGGCTTTACCATTAAAACCACTGAAAATGAGCCCCTCAAATCCCAAACAAACTCTCAAATTCTTGCTAATTTAGTAGTTGTTTTTGAAGAGATTGAACCTTCAAGAAAAGATAGTAAATTCTATACAAATGAACAATTGGAAAGAAAAGCTCAAAACAACGCCAGTCAAGCGGATTTACAGACTTTAAAAAAAGATAAACAACTGGCTGTTGGTGTGGCTGCAGGTTATTTGAATTTAACAGCAACTTTATTGGGATATTCTACAGGTTGCTGTTCTTGTTTTAGTGGCGCTAATATCAGAAAAATTTTGCATTTGGAAAATCAAGTTCTTTTAATGATGGGAATTGGATTTAAGGATATCAACCGGAATAGACGGGAGCACCATTTGGATAAAAATTTTATATTCCCTTCAAAAAGAAAACAACCGATTGAAGTTAACATTATAGGGGATTGGAAAAAAACAGGATATCCAATTACAAAAACAGCTTCAAATTTATAAGATATTGTATTTTTAATACCACATCAATTTTTTGAATTATCTTCCGTATCCAAAAAATTGATGTTAGAGGGAATGTCTTTTAAAAGGGTTTTAAGGCTTTCATTCTCCTTTTCATCAGCCTCATAGGGAATAAGAACCTTTCCATCTACAGTTAACTCTTTGGCCGCTTCCTGTAAAGTTTCAGAAGTCTCCTCCGGCACTTCCGGCAGATGCTCTCTAATTTCTTCTTCCGAAGGAAGATCTTTTAAAGTTTTAAAGCCAAAAATCTCCAGGAACCGGTTTGTTGTCTTATAAAGAAAGGGCTTTCCAGGTGAAGAGCTTTTTCCGGCAAAGGATACCAGCCCTTTTTCCATTAAGGTTCTGAGAAGATGACCACATTCCACACCCCGAATATCCTCTATATCCTGTCGGGAGCAGGGTTGACGGTAAGCAACAATGGATAAGACTTCAATAGACGGATGAGAGAGACGAAAAGCTCTTTGTTTGGTGAGTTTTAACAGCCAGTTTTTATTTGCCGGTTTTGTCCGAAGTTGATAGCCGTTGGAAATTTCCTCTACAAAAATTCCTCTTTCCTCCTGCTGATATTGAGCGCTCAATTCATCCATAAAGTTTTTAATTTGTTTCTGAGTGAGTTCTCCTCCAAAAAGATTTTCCAATTCCGCCAAACGAATGGGTTCTGAACGAAAAAACAGAGCGCTTTCCAGGATAGAAAGAATATTTTTATCAGATAACTTCATTGGATTTGTTGTTCCCTTTGAGGTATATAAGTGTCCTGATCTTCATTTTGTTCTAACTCTTCTAAAACAGAATTGTCCAACTGTTTTTTAACTGTAACCAAAATATCCAGAAATGGTTTTTTTTGAAAAAGAGAGACAAGTTCCAATTTTGACAGCTCCAAAAGAGAGAGAAAGGTTAATAGCCTGGAATGTTTTCTTTTTTTAACAGCAGTAAGATGGCTGAAAGGATACGATTGATGGGGCGCTAAAACTTCCATCAGATCCTGAATTCGATCCATCAAAGAGGGAAGGGGAGAGGGGGCTGAAATCGGTTGTTTTTTTCTTTCACTCGTTAACATTTTTCGGCAATTCTTCATAAAAAGGAGAGGCGCCTCCTCTGTTTTCACTTCTATTTCATCATTTGGAACGGATTTTTTATTTTCTTTAAAGCCGGAGACCCATAAATCCCGTCCTAATAAAGTTCTATCATATAAAAATTCTCCCGCTTTTTGAAATATTTGATACTTCACTAAAAGGCGGGTGAGTTGTTTTTTCAGCTCCTCGGGACTTGGCTCCTCCTCTTCCTCTTTCGGCTGTTCCGGCAGAAGAGTCTTTGATTTGATGTACATGAGTAAAACCGCCATTCTTATAAACTCTCCGGCATTTTCCAAGTCCGGTACTGAAACTTTATTCAAATAGCATAAATACTGATTTGTAATTTGAGAGATATCAATATGAAAAATATCCATTTCCTGTTTTTGAATCAATTGAAGCAACAGATCCAAAGGACCGGAATACTGATTTAATTCTATTGTGGGGCTAAGCTGTTGTTCCATTTTCTATCCAATCCATTGGGAAAAAAAGTGGGCAAAATGAATAAGGCTTCGTGCCGTATAAAAGACCGGTCCTGCCAAAAAGTAAAATCCGCCTGATATAAAAAGGAGTATGAGAAGAAGAGAACTCCAGCTCTGATGTTTTTCTAAAAAAATATTCCATTGAACAGGTAAAAACCTTGCTATAACTTTCCCTCCATCTAAAGGATGAAGGGGAATTAAATTAAAAAAACCTAATAAAAGGTTAATATAAATAAACATTTCCCCTAAGGACATCACTGCGGGTCCTGAGGGTATATTATCCTGCCCAAGAGTATAGAGTCCCGCTAAAGTCAGACATCCCAATCCCGCTAATAAAAAATTAGACAAAGGTCCTGCAAAAGCTATCCAAAACATATCTCTTTTTTGATTTTTTAAATAAGAAGGATCCACTGGAACAGGTTTAGCCCAACCAAAAATAGGAAAATTCATCCCTATTGCGACTAAAGGTAAAATCAAGGTTCCAATGGGATCAATATGAGCCACTGGATTCAATGTAAGACGGCCCTTTTGAAAAGCTGTTAAATCCCCTAATTTTTTAGCTGTCCAGGCATGAGCAAACTCATGAACACACAGCGAAAATAGCAAAGGCAGGTAAAATAAGAACACTTTGGAGATAAATTCCATCAAATCAAACATAATCCTCACTTTTTAGCAGAAAAAAGGGGTTTTTGTCCATGTAAATCCCCGATAATATATATTATGTTACACAAATTAAATCCTTTTAAATCCTTGAAAATCAGCTCTTCCCCCCCAATAGCTGGACCTGTTAGAATGTGTCTGGAAAGGATAAAATAGTTTAT
>JAPOOY010000225.1 GCA_026713205.1 Bdellovibrionales bacterium | reverse complement strand
AATGCTGGCATCTTTTTCTATATAAGTGTTTGTGGCGGGCAGATACGCCTCCGGCTGATAGTAATCGTAATAACTGACAAAGTACTCCACTGCATTCCCTGGAAAAAGCTCCTTAAACTCCACAAAAAGCTGAGCCGCCAAAGTTTTATTGGGAGCCAGAACCAAAGCCGGTTCATTTCTCTGAGAGATGACATGGGCCATTGTCAGAGTTTTTCCGCTCCCGGTAACACCCAAAAGGATTTGCCGCTTTTTCTTGTTGTTAAATTGACGACAGATTTTCTGAATGGCCTTGGGCTGATCCCCCGCCGGTTTAAAAGGAGCTTTAAGCTGAAACTTGTTCATCCATTCCTAAACTATGTATTTTAATGATTCTTCCGCGCGGCGGATGAGTTCCACCCTTTTCAGGAGAGTCACTAAAACCTTTATCTCCGTTCCCTGGGGTTTGCCTAAAATGGCGCATCTTAAGGGCATGAAAAATTCTTTTCCCTTAAGATTTTCCTGAATTTGTTTTTGAATGGATTTAAAATCCTCCAAAGAAAGATAATCCTCAGAATGTTTTTCCAAAGCTTTAATCCATCTTTGAATAAAAGGTTTGGCCACAGGCCACTCCAAAACAGGTTTCGCCGATTCTTCCAATACAAAACCTTCTTTGGAAAGAGGTTTTAAAACCTCCACAGCCTGTCTGAGAGTTTTAAATCCTGATTTCATCTCCGTTAAAACCCGATCCTGCCAAAGAGGGTCCGAATTAAAAACAAGATTTTCCCTCTCAAAAAAAGGATGAAGCGTTTTCCAGAGCTGTTTATTATCTGTATTTTTAATATGCTCCCCGTTTAACCAGAGAAGTTTGTCCTTATCAAACACGGCGGAAGAGGCATTTAATCCTTCCGTTGAAAAAGCCTCAATCAACTGCCTTTGCTTAAAATATTCCTGTTCTGTTCCCGGATTCCAACCCAAAAAAGCCAGAAAGTTCATCAGAGCTTCCGGTAAAAATCCCTCTTCCTCCAAGTATTCCACGCTTTCCGCATTTTCCCTTTTACTCAATTTTCTTTTATCCGGTCCCATCAGAAGGGATAAATGCCCTGTGACAGGATGAGTAAAGCCCAAAGCTTCCTGAATCATAAACTGCCGTGCTGTATTACTGAGATGTTCCTCTCCCCGAAAAATATGGGTGATTTTCATTAAAGCGTCATCCACGGCACAGGAAAAATTATAAACAGGAAATCCATCCGATCGGATAAGAATAAAATCCCCCGCCGCATCAGCCGGAAACTCCACCTCCCCCCGCACCAGGTCCCTCACTCTGTAAAATGTTTGATCTTCAGGCACTTTAAAACGAATGCAGGCCTGTTCTCCTGTAGCGCGTTTTTTTTCCGCTTCCTCCAAAGATAAATGCCTGTAAGGACTTAAAAGCCGAAAGGGTCTTCCCTCCTCCATAGCCTTCTTTCTTTTTTGTGAAACCTCTTCATCTGTTAAAAAACAGTAATACGCCCGCTCTTGCTGTAAGAGTTTTTGAGCCTGCGCCAGATAAATAGACAGTCGCTCCCTTTGCCGATAAGGACCATAATCCCCTTTGCTCTTTAAATCCCGACCTTGAATAAATAACCCTTCATCCCAGGAAAGTCCTAACCACTCCAAAGAATGAATAAGGGTTTTGACAGAAGATTCCTCATGACGCTCTTGATCCGTATCCTCCACACGAAGGATAAAATTTCCCTTATATTTTTTTGCAAATAGGTAATTGAATAGCGCTGTGCGCGCGCCTCCAATATGAAGAGAGCCTGTGGGGCTGGGAGCAAACCGAACCCTGACTGACACGGCTTAAAGTGAATGAACAGGCAAAGCAAGGTCCTGTTGTTGGTTCATAGCTACGGAAAGTTCGGAGCGAAGCATATTTTGAGCTTTATCCATCATACGCTTTTCCCCATAACTCAACTCTTTGTCTTTTTTGATATTGTGCAGATCCTTAATCACATCCACAATTTCATAAATAGATCCATTTTGAATTTTATCTCTGTACGCCTGATGACGCTTTTGCCAGTTTCTTTCCTGTACATGAAGAGAAGAATCAGGCTTTTTTAATATATTCAATACCTCTTCCGCTTCCTCTTTGGAAATAACAGGACGAATGCCAATAGTATCCACACGGTTTTCAGGAAACATGATTTTAATGCCGGATTCCAAAATCTCAATAGAATAGAAGGTCAGTTGGCTTCCCATAACCTCCTTGCTTTCAATAGAAATGATTCGCCCCACACCATGACCTGGATAAACCGCTTTATCCCCAATTTTCAGAATTATTTGCATGTCATT
>JAPOOY010000285.1 GCA_026713205.1 Bdellovibrionales bacterium | reverse complement strand
AACCACCTTCATCCCCAGGGCTTCGGCTAAAACACTCGCCTGACTGCCAATGTGACCATAACCTATAATGCCAAGGGTTTTTCCCCGAATTTCAAAGGCTCCCTTAGCTGACTTCCTCCACTCTCCCTGATGCAAAGAACGAGACAAATAACACACCTTTCGGGAAAGAGAAATAATAAGGCCCATAACCAGTTCCGCCACACTGCGGGTATTGCTATAAGGCGCATTAAAAACAGCCACTCCCCGCTGAGTGGCGGCCTTTAAATCAATCTGATTGACACCAATACAAAAAGCTCCCACGACCAGGAGATTGGAGGCATCCAATATCTCTTTTGTAATCTGTGTCCGGGAGCGGGAACCTAAAACGGAAACTCCTTTCTGCAACTCACTGATAAGGCCTTTGGAGGCCGGAGACTGCGCTAACCGTTTAATTTCCAGCCCCGCCTGACTGAGACGCTGATCAGCCTGGGAGTGAATCCCCTCCACTAAAAGAACTTTCATTTTTTCTGTCATTGCCACATCCTCACATTTTTCTGGTTTGAATTTTGAAATTTTCAAAATTGAATGTATAACTTCTTCCTTCATGAGCTTAAAGGGTTCAAAAGTTCACACATGCGTTTTGCCACAGAACGACTTACAGTTGCATTTGTGTCAAAGCCGAACTCACTTTTAAACCCTTTAAGCTCATGAAGGAACATCTTACCTCTAAAAAACCTCAAAATTCAAACCCGATCCGTATCAAACAAGAACTCTTATAACTGATTGCATCTCCCTTTTCAACCAAACACTCTTAAAGGGGATAGATCTAATCTTCCGGTTTTTGAATCCTTTCTATTTTTATCAATTCCCCTCCTACTGTCCAATAGGCCAGAGCCAGGTGACACAGAAACAACGACTCCATACAATAAGGGGACTAATTAACAAAAGGGCTATTTCATACAAAACTCTTCCCCACAGCAAACGAACAACATCAGGAGGGAAGCAAACCCATGAGAAATCCATTACCCGGCTTTTTTGCTGTATTCATCATCTTATGCAGTTCAGGATTTTCCGCTGATGCGGGAAAAAGGCCAAAAAACCGCACATGGAGCCTGTCTGTTACCAGCGGCTACACATTTTATAATCTTAAAGAGAAAAACAGTCCTGCCGCCTCTACAGAGGTTTCAGGATATGACGGACAAATGAATACTTATTTTTCCGCTTTGGAAATCAGCCGTAACTTCGGCTATTACGAAGTGGGAGGAAAAATACAACTTTTTGACCACTCCTTTATCTCCCC
Source organism: Bdellovibrionales bacterium (assembly GCA_026713205.1). Classification (GTDB taxonomy): domain Bacteria; phylum Bdellovibrionota; class Bdellovibrionia; order Bdellovibrionales; family UBA1609; genus JACOND01. The sequence goes on along the minus strand of JAPOOY010000285.1, from coordinate 14,806 downwards.
CTTTTTTAAATTTAATTTTTTCAGGAATCACAGGAGAGCCAGAATTGTCCCCTCTCTCACTTTGGGTTTCATCCCCTCCCCTTTATTGGGAGGGTATGCAAGGTTTGGACTCAGTTGGTTTCTTAATCCCTATCTCAGTATCCGTCCCTTCTGCGGAATTTACGGGTGGCGGAGAGGAAAACCCCGTAAAGATTATATTAAATATAATCTCCATATTAACGCGGGGATTATCACTTCAATATATTTTTAAATTGAGTTCTGTAAATGTCTATAAATTTTACCTTTCTTAAATACTTCAGGAAAAAAGGAAAGAAAAGTCCTCTGGAAAAATGGCATTCTTTTAAAAACCCCCTCCTCCTTCAAACAGCCCTTAATCATAAAAGCTCTTCCGATAAAACCTGTGATCATAATGAAAGACTGGAGTTTCTGGGTGATGCCGTACTGGGTTTGGCGATTTCCGATCTCCTTATGTCCGCTGATCCGAAAAAGGATGAGGGATTTTTAACAAAAACACGAAGCGGCCTGGTGAGCGGCCCCACACTTACAGAAATTGGACGCAAAATAGGCATCCAAAAATGTCTGAATACAGGGCATAAATCAGATACAGAAAATCCCCGTCTTATTGCCGAAGCTTTGGAAGCTTTTTTAGGAGCTGTCTATCTGGATGGAGGATTTTCAGCGGCAAAAAAAGTTATCCAGCAGCTTTTTACGGAAAAAATCCATAAAAAAGATTTTGCTGTGGACTACAAATCCCTTCTTCAGGAATGGTGCCAAAAAAATTATAAAATACCTCCTATCTACAGAATGAAAAAAGCACAGGGACCGGAACATGAAAAAGTCTTTTATATGGAGGTGGTTTTAAAAGATAAGCTTCTTGGTTCAGGCTTCAACCATCGTAAAAAAGAAGCGGAACAATTGGCCGCTAAAGATGCCCTTATAAAAATGAATATTCCCTTTCATCAAGGTTCTTAATAAACCGATCGGGATTGCGTTTTATGTTTTTTAAGTCGGAAGGTCTAGGAGGACTTTCTGACAGGAAGTTATACTCCTCCGATTTGAAATTTTCCGGCTCTTCATAAGAAAAAATACTTACACCCTTTATAACAGCCAATTCAGCCCTGCGTTTTGCTTTAGTGCGACTTACAGTCGCATCTGTGTCAAAGCCGAACTCATTTTTGACATTTCATCACTCTTGGGGTCTGCACCTGTCACATCTGTGTCAAATTCGTGCTCATTTTTGACCCCTGGAATCTGTTATAAAGGGCTTATGTCTCTTAAATAAAAACCGGAAATTTTCAAAGACGATCGGTATATCTTTCCTTAAGAGGAGTATAAATTAATAGACGCGCTATTTAGAAGAGGGCTCTCTTTGTGTTTGTTCCTGAGGCTTTATAGAGCTTGTTTGCCTTTTAGGTGGCTTTTTTACGGTTAAAGATGGGGACTGATTGTCCGGTTTTTGCAAATAAACATGAGGAACATCCTCCAACTCGCGTTCAGAAATGGTAACAACCACATCACCAAAATCAAAATTTTGTTCGGCAGAGGATGAAGTGTCTGAAGGTTCTATTTCTTGTATTTGACGACGATCTTTTTCCGCTAATTTTCTTTTATGTCTTTTTTCGGATTCATCTTCCTCTATTTCCTGAAGGGCCGCTTCCAACAAATCCGGTTCAACTAACTCATCCCCCACAATTTGTAAACTGGAGAATAAAAAAACCAACATGATAAAAAACCGCCAATACATACTGGAAGTATATCATCTTCTCTTTGCAATAACGGAAAATTTCTTTAAAACCAAAAAGAATTTTCCAGGAATGGATTTTAAAAGGAATTTTTTAATAAATAACTGGACAAAAGTATTTCTCAAATAACGAAAAATCCTTTTCTAATAGATAAAAGAGATTTTTTTACAGATAAAAGGTCCTGAAAGTGTCTCATTTTGGGAATCACCGAGAATCCTCTGTGAATAACATTTTTCCACTGGAAAACCTCAAGACTCAAACACAATTAATATATTTCAATCCGATCTTAACATGGAAATTTTCTCTTGAGGAATACACTCTTTTTTAAATTTCAAAACTCAAACACGATTGGTATAAGCCCCCATTTTCTTAAATGCGGCGTTAAGTATATAATCCCTCAAAATTCAAACCGGATCGGCATAAAACAAAAATCAGCCTTTCATCTGAAAAATTTAAAACTCAACCAGGGTGTGTATAAAACAGTTTTTTTCCCAATTGCTTTTTTCTTTAAATTCAAGTTATAAATTCCTTATGATCTTTAATAAAATTTTTTTTACAAACAGGAATCTCAAATTGAATCAATGTCACTAAAGGATACACTTTAAGGAGGGTAAAATCATGAGCGCTGTTCATACAGAAACAATCCACATAAATTTTGACGAGCATACATCCAAATCCCATCTGGCTTGTCCGGCTGATCAGGAAACTCCCCGGCCTGGAGTTTTGGTCATTCCCGAGTTTTGGGGATTAACGGATTATATTAAGAGCCGCGCTAACGCTCTGGCGGAATTGGGCTACTCAGCTTTGGCCGTGGATATTTATGGAGAAGGGTGGACTGCCAACACTGCGGAGGAGGCGACAAATGCCATGAATAGGTTATTTGCCGATATGGAAAAGACTTCTGAAAGGATGCGCTCCTACTTAAACACGCTGAAAAACCTCAAGCAAACAGATGAAACAAAAACGGCCTCCATTGGTTATTGCCTGGGGGGCGCTTTATCCCTCCATTTGGCCCGTCTGGGCGCGGATGTTACAGGGGTCGTCAGTTTTCACGGAGACTTAGATCCGCAAACAGCCATTCAGGCCGGTCAGGTCAAAGCTAAAATTTTGGTTTGTCATGGGGAAGCGGATGCTTTCATCCTTGAGGAAAAAGTGAAAAGTTTTAAGAAAGAAATGGAAGATGCGGGTGTGGATTATCAATTTATCGGTTACCCGAACGCCCATCATGGATTTACCAATCCTAAAGCCACAGAGAATGGCAAGAAGTTTGATATTCCCACAGCCTATGATGAAAAAGCGGATCAATCCTCCTGGGAGGAAATGCAAAAGTTTTTCCACGGGATTTTTAATTAAGCGGATTGTTTTGATTGAAGTTAAAAGAATGCCATATAACTGAAAAAAATTTATGTGCCTTTTATCAGGCGACAGACACTTTTAGTGTTAATTTATCCCGTCTGAGTTGGTCCTGTAAAACAACTTGAACCCATACTTTTTGAGGTTGTTTCATTTTTTTGGCCCATCTCGCAACAGTTTTAACAGAGGGAAGTCGGCGTCCTTTTTCAAAATCACATAACTTTTGTTTTGACAGACCCAATACACCAGCCATTTTTGTTTGAGTCCATCCCTTATCCTCCCTTTGTATAAGAAGCAAATCACTAAAAGTGAAAGGTCCATAATCTTTTTCTAAATTTTTTAAGCCATATTTAATGCTCATGTGCTGTTACCTCCCTTAATTTAACAATGTTTTTTCCATTATTTTTATTATATTTATAAATGCTCTCCATTAAGAGAATAGAGGGCTCACTTCTGATCTGAAATCTCTGTGGTTTCTTTTTTACCTATTTTGATTTATGATAAAAACTCCACATAATGGAGGGCAATATGGCAACTATTAAACTTTCTGACAAATTAATATCGGAGGCACGCCATTATGCGGATGTGTTTAATCGATCTCTTCCCACACAAATTGAGCGCTGGTCACGAATTGGGAAAATCTCGGAGGAAAATTCTGATTTGCCGTATAACTTCATTAAAGATATCCTGTTGGCCCAAAAAGAAGTTTGTGATAAACAACTCATCCCCTATGAGTTTGACAACATGAGATAGCAGATGATGTATTTACTGAGCAGAACAATAAAAAAAATAATAATTGGTAAATTTTATTTACTCCTATGCTGTTTTCTCTTATATCCAATCACTGCCAGTTCACAATCTGAGATAGGAAATTGGATAAAAAATTGTTGGCAGGCTTTTTCAGGGCAAAGCACAGAAGCAGACTCAGCAGCCTCCTATGTAGAACAGATGAGAGAGTCTTCCTCTAAAGAGATAATGAGTGAAGTCTGGAAAAAAACTCCTTCCAAAATACAATCCAATGTAGCTAAACAAATCTTTGCTGAAGAGGCAAATGTTGAGATAAAGAAAAATTTAGCTCTTGTTATTGGAGAAGCCGGAACAAACAGTTCCCATATACAGATGGCTTTGGTTCAAGCCCTTTTTATCGCTCTTGGACAAAGCAAACCAAAAATGTATAGATTGCATAGACTATTGGGTGAAACTTTATCTGAAACAGAAGAGTTTGAAACGGAAGAATTTAATTTAATAAAACAAAATCTGGTCAAATCAATCAGAGAGACAAAACCAAAAGACCGTAAAACTCAAAGAATTTTAGTTGATAGTTTAGAGCTTTTTAATAGTGAAAAACAAGCTGATATAAGAAATGAAATATACTCTTTTTTTGAAGATATAGCCAAAAATATTACCATTAAAACAGCCAGAAAGTTAGCGGCAAAAATTGGAAAAGGAATTTCTTCCGAAGAAAAGAAACACATTATCAAAATTTTGAGAAAAAGAAATCCAAAAGATGCACTAACTATTCAGCTTTTGGGAGAAGGATTAAATGATCCGAATCCTGAAATAAGGTCAGCCACAGTAAAAACGCTGGGAAACATACTGGAAATATTAAATCCAAATTCTTTAAAAAAAATTTACAAAGGATACGGAAGCACTTTTTATAGTTTATTTATATATCCCATAAAAAATATTATATTTGACGATTCTAATACTCCTAATGATATAAGGCTTCATATCCTTCAAACTTTAATTAGAAAAGCACAGCATGATCCTGAACCTCTTGTCCAAAAAGCGGCTATTAAGGCTATGGTTAAAATCAATATCGTATATGCTATGGTTATTGATACCTTAATTGAAATTATTTCCTCCAATAGCGATTCTGAAGTAGAAAAAGAAGCTATTTCCGCTTTAAAGGAAACACTCACAAATTCTTTTAGCAGAAATGTTTTTCACTTATCAACTCATATCGTAAAAGAAAGAAAAACCACTATCATTAAACGATTGACAAGAGCTTTGTATGATAAAGATCAAAATGTTCGCAAGGCGGCCCGACAAGCTTTTAAAGCTTTATATGGAAAAGGAAAAATCGCTTTGAAAAGTTACTATGAAATTCAAGAATCAAAAGCCGGAGAACTGAGAAAAAGAATTAGAGAATATCAAATAACAGGTAAAGGATTAACATATGACAACCCAAACAGCCAACCGGCTAATAAAGTGCCGCCCCCATTTGAAAGTTGGTTTGAAGTGGAGGTTTTTCTAAAAATACATGAAGAAGGTTATATTGTTCTGCCCCAATATGTTCATACAAATTCAGAGAAAGGAAAAGATTACCGAATTGATCTTGCTATAGTCAGCAGTGATAAAACCATTATGTCAAAGGAGAGAAAGGAGAGCATGCTATTTATTGAATGTGACGGACCTTATCATGATAAAACAGAAAGACAAAAAAAAGATAGAGAGAGACAGCGAGATCTTGAAAATGAAAAATGGACTGTTTGGAGAGTAAAACATTCTGAAGAAAAAAACCCCTCATTGCCTTATCTTCCCTTTTACTCTCTATACCCAAACTGGAAAGACAGAAAAATAAACCCTGAAGCTTTGAAGAAGCTGTGGGAAGAATTGGAGAGAAAAGAAATTGAACCTGTTGAATAATATACTCTTTATACCGATCGGGTTTGAAATTTTCCTGTTTTTATTCAAGAGACATAAGCCCTTTATAACAGACTATAGGGGTCAAAAATGAGTTCGGCTTTGACACGGTTGCGACTGTAAGTCGCTCTGTGGTAAAACGCATGTTTGAATTTTTGACCCCTATAGGCTGTTATAAAGGGTGTAGGTACTTTTTCTTATGAAGAACCGGAAAATTTCAAACCGGAGGAGTATAAGTCCAAAAGTAAGCTGAGCCATTATTAAAGCTCATAACTTCTTTGTCCCACTTAAAAATAGAGAGGAAAGCTTACTTTTTTAAAACAATCGCTCTAAAAAATAATTACGGAGCGGGAGGTGATGGAACTTCAGGGCCTTCCAAATTAACGGATACAATTTGAGAAACGCCTTTCTCTTTCATAGTCACCCCATAGAGTTGGGAGCAGGCCCGCATGGTGTGCTTATTGTGTGTAATGGTAATGATTTGGCTTCGGCTTGCCATTTCCCTCATAACGGAAAGAAACCGCATCACATTGGCATCATCTAAAGGAGCGTCAATCTCATCCAATACGCAAAAGGGAGATGGTTTCACAAGGAAAAGAGAGTAAATTAAACAGAGGGAAGTGAGAGCCTTTTCCCCTCGGGAAAGAAGAGCCACATTCTGCAGTTTTTTTCCTGGAGGCCGGATGCGAATATCCACGCCCGTTTCGCCTTTTTCCGGATCTTCATGCAAAATCAAACGAGCCTCTGCATTTTCTCCATTAAAAATCAAAGGGAAAATCCGTGAAAACCGAAGATTGATCTCTTCCAACATGACATTAAATCGTTTTCCGCAAATTCCATCAATGTGTGAAATGACTTTTAAAAGATCGGTTCGGGATTTTGTGAGATCCTCTTTTTGTGTTCTGAGAAAGTCATTTTTCTCCATCAACTCATCCCGCTCTTTCAAAGCCACTAAATTAACAGGTCCTGTTTTTTCAATTTCCCGTTCCAGATTTCCAATGGACTCTTTTAATTCCTCCACGGAAATATCGTCCCATTCCGGAATAAAACTATCCTCTTCCAATCTAAATTGATGGTTTTCAAAAAGTTTTTCTTTTAAATTCTGTTTTTGAATATCAATCTTTTCCCGTTCTGACTGAAAATACCCTTCCTCTCTTTCCATTTGATTTTGATCATTGTTTAAATTCTCCACACTCTCTTTGGCCTGTGCCACAGCTTCCTGCAAAGTGCCCCTCTGGGAGTCCATCTCCCGAACTTGAGCTGTCACTTGCCCCTTTTCCTCAACAAATAATTTTAACTCCTTGGACACTTCCCGGATTCGTTCCTCTTCCTCTCGTATGGTTTTTTGAACGCTCACAAAATTTCCGACAAATTCTTTTTCCCTGTCCTGGGATTGACTCATTAAATTCATCAGGATGGATTTTTCCTTTTCATTCATATTTTGTTGATTTAAATTTTCCACCAATGAAATTTTTAAAGCCGATACCCTTTTTTCCGCCGTTTCATATTCCACATTTGATTTTTGAATTTGGCTCAAGGTGGTTTCTTTTGTTTGAATCATCCGATTCAAGCGCTGTTCCTCTTTTTCAATATCCTGCAATTCCCGTTTGAGAGTCCGATCCTCCTCTCCTGTTTTTTGCTCCTGCTGAAGAAGAGCCTCCCTTTCTTCCGTCAAACGGAAAATCTCTCTTTTAAAAAGCTCCAAATCTTTTTTATGTTCAGCAATAAACACCTCTGTTTGGCTCTGGTTAGTTGTTATTTGTTTATATTCCTTCAGAAAATGATCCAACCGGCGGGTTTGTTGATCCAATTCACTTTCCGCCCTCTTAAGAACAGTCTCATTCGCTTTTGCCTCCCCCATCCAACGGGATCGTTCATTTCGCATTTTTAATGTATTGGTTTCCTTATCGTGGGACCCTCCGTAAACAAAAGACTCCTTCGTGATAAAATCCCCTTCTTTTGTGACAAATTGCAAATCAGGATAACGGGTTTTCAATTCAAAAGCGGATCGGAGGTCAGACACAACAGCGGTTTGACGGGCCAGAATACGAAGAGGCTCCATTTCCAAAGTGAATGTTATTTTTTCATCCAGAGAGCAAATAAAAGACGGGAACTTATTTAATTCCTCCCTCTCAAATAGAGGTGTGTCATTCAAAGGAAGTCCACTTATAAAAACACACTTGCCTTTCTTGTTTTCCTTAAGCCAGCTGATACCATGCTCAATAAAGTAATTGTCCGGAGTGATAAAAGATTTCAGAAAAAGGCCCAAAGCCGCTTCAGCGGCATTTTCAAAACCCGGCTCCACTTTTAAACTTTCTATCAGGGGTTTAAATTGATCGGGCTTCCAGGATTTCAGCTCTTCCGATCCTTTCTGCAAATTTTCACACTTGTATATTAACTGATCCATATTATCTATTTTATGCTTTAAAGCGGAAATATCCTGTTTGAGACGATTGACTTTTATTTCCGACTGTTTCTTCTCAGCTTCCAGAACCTGAATATTCTTATCCAGCTCTTCCGTGTTTTTTGTAAAATCAAAATTCATCTGCTGGGATTTTTCCAAAGTGGCCGTCCGTTTGCTTTTTTCTTTAAAAATTTTCCGCAGTTTTTCTTCAAGAAGCATTTTTTCCCTGGAAAGTTTATCCCGTGTTTGATCCAGAATTTCCTTTCGGCTTTTTATCACGCTGGAACGAATAGCCACACGGTGCAAAGTCTCACGGTCTGTTTGTATTTGTTTTTCAATGGACTGCTCCCTATGGGAATCTTTTTTTGTGGACAGAAAAGTCTCCTGTTCCTGAACTTCTTTTCTAATACGATTTTCAGAAGCCTTTAAGGCTTGCCTTTGCTCGTCCAATTCCTCTATTCTTTGTCTTCGGTCTTCCAACTCCTTCTGAAAATTTTCCCGTGAGTTTTTTTGTTTCTCTAAACTGTTTTTGTATATGGAAACCGCCTCTCCCCTCTTTTCAATTTCCTTTTCCCTCTCCACAATTTTACAACTCACATCAGATAGATAGAGTTTTTCCTTTTCCAAAATCGCTTCCGTTTGTTTAATCTCCTCTTCCTGTTTTTTCATCCGGCCCTGAATGACTTTTATTCTATCTTTTAATTCCTGTTTTTTGACAATATGGCTTTGTTCCTGTTCCCTGAGTTCCCCCTGCCTTTCGGACATGTCATTCCAAAGCCGATGTCCAAGTTCAATATCCCTCTTACGGATACCCTCCTTAAACATACGGTACTTTGTCGCTTTCTTGGCTTGACGGTTAAGAGATTGAAACTGCTGATCCTGAGTCTTTAAAATATCTTCAATCCTTTGCAGGTTTTGATTCACTTTGTCTAATTTACGAATGGATTCCCCACGACGGGTTTTAAATTTTGTAATGCCCGCCACTTCCTCAATAATAAACCGCCGTTCCACAGGATTGGCCGTAATAAGTTTTTCAACGGCTTCCTGTTCAATAATGCTAAAGCCACGGCACCCCGCCCCTGTATTCATAAATATCTCGTGAATATCCTTCAACCGGCAGGTTTGTTTGTTAATCTGGTATTCTGTTTCCCCGCCACGAAAAGCACGACGGGTGATCATCAGTTCAGAAAAATGATTGTACGACCCGGGAAAAACCCCATTACCCTTAGCCAAAACAAGGGACACTTCCGCCAAATCCCCTTCCGGATGCACATTCGTACCGCCAAAGATCACATCGGAAAAAGAGGAGCTTCTCAAATGCTTGGGAGCCGTTTCACCCATGACCCAAAGCAGAGCATCCACAATATTGGATTTTCCACAACCATTCGGCCCCACAACACCTGTAATACCCTCATTAAATTCCAGAACTGTTTTATTCTTAAAGGACTTAAAACCAAAAATTTCCAATTTGCGAATATACATCTACTTTTCCTCCAAGGTGGCTTGTGCTGCGGATAAACGGGCCACAGGAATACGGTAAGGGGAGCAGCTCACATAGTGAAGTCCTATTTTATGAAAAAACCGAATACTTTCCGGATTGCCCCCGTGTTCACCGCAAATTCCCATTTTTACCGGTTTTTCGTGACAGGACTTTAAGGCGATTTTCATCAATTCCCCCACACTGTTTTGATCCACCTGATGAAAGGGATCCCGTTCCATCAACTCCTGATTAATATAAGAAGCGAGAAATTTTCCGGAATCGTCTCTGGAAAGACCCAATGTGGTTTGTGTCAGGTCATTTGTTCCAAAACTCAAAAAACGAGCCTCGTCCGCTATTTTCCCCGCCTGCAAGCAGGCTGAAGGAAGCTCTATCATGGCTCCCACGGGAATGGGTAAAGAAACCTGAAACTCTTCTTCCGCTTTTTTTAGCTCCACCTGAATAAGAGATTTTAAAATTTTAAGTTCGGAAGGCAGAGCCACCAGAGGAATCATAATTTCCGGACAGGGGTTTTTCTTTTCTTTTTTAAGCTGGGCCGCCGCGGCCGCCACGGCTCGGGTCTGCATCAGATAAATTTCAGGGCAGGTAATAGCCAAACGGCATCCTCTGTGACCCAACATGGGATTGGTCTCCCTTAACTGATTCACCTTTGCCGTCAGACGATCTGAACTCCAGCCACACTCTTTTACGAGGTTTTCTATATCCTCATCCGTGTGGGGAAGAAATTCATGAAGGGGAGGATCCAGCAAACGAATAGTCACCGGATAACCATTCATCACATCCAAAAGTTCCTGAAAATCCTTTTTCTGCATGGAAAAAAGTGAATCCAGAAAGGGCTGCCGTTCCTCTTTATCCTCAGATAAAATCATCTGCCTCATAATGTTCAAGCGATCCGGCGCAAAGAACATATGCTCTGTCCGGCAAAGTCCCACCCCTTTGGCGCCAAATTCCCTGGATTTTTTCACATCAGCGGGAGTGTCCGCATTAGCCCGTACTTCCATTCGGCTGTATTTATCCGCCAGAGCCATAAGCCGGAAAAAATCCTTGTTTAATTCCGCGGGCTTTGTGCTCACGGCTCCCTTTAAAACCTCTCCTGTGGTTCCATCCAGGGTGAACACATCCCCCGCTCTTAAAACAGCGGTTTTAAATTTTAATTCCTTGGTGTCTTCATTGATTTGCGCCTCTTCACAGCCCACAATACAGGGTTTGCCCATACTTCTTGCCACCACGGCGGCATGGGAGGTCATTCCACCACGAGTGGTGAAAATCCCCTGAGAGCTGATCATGCCGTTAATATCCTCCGGTGTGGTTTCTCTTCGCACGAGAATGACTTTTCGGCCCTGACGACTCAGTTCCAAGGCCTCCGCGCTGGAAAAAACAATCTGGCCCACAGCCCCTCCGGGACTGGCGGGAAGCCCCCGAGCCAATACCGTTTTTTCCCCTTTGGTATCAATGGAGGGATGGAGGAGTTTTTCCAGGAGTGTCGGATTCAAACGGGCCAGTGTTTGTTTTTCATCCAAAAGCCCTTCGTCCATTAAATCACAGGCAATCTTTAATTGAGCTTTTGCGGAACACTTCCCGTTCCGGGTTTGCAAAAGCCAAAGTTTTTTCTTTTCAACGGTAAATTCAATATCCTGAATGTACTTATAATGTGTTTCCAAATAGCGGCAGAGTTCAGACAGTTCATCAAAAGTCTCCGGCATTAAGGCTCTTAAATCCTTTGCTCCCCCCGTTCCCGAGCCATTCAAAATGGGTTGAGGAGTACGAACTCCCGCCACCACATCTTCCCCCTGCGCATTCACAAGAAATTCTCCAAAAAGACTCTTTTCCCCTGTGGAGGGGTTTCGGGTAAATACCACGCCTGTGGCGCAATCCTCTCCCCTGTTTCCAAACACCATGGCCTGAACATTCACGGCCGTCCCCTGAGCTTTATGATTGTTTCCTCCCATTTGCCGATACACAATAGCGCGGGGATTATTCCAGCTTTTAAAAACTGCGGAAATAGCGGACCAAAGTTGTTCCTTGGGATCTTCAGGAAATAATTTTCCCGTATCCTGTAAAATGGTTTCCTTAAATTGCCGAACCGTTTTTTGCCAATCCTCCACTTTCATATCCGTATCCGACTGATAACCCTTTTGATTTTTATAGTCCTCCAGGTAAACTTCCAAGAGAGAGGCATTCATCCCCATCACCACATCGGAATACATTTGAATAAAACGACGATAAGTGTCCCAGGCAAAACCGGGATTTCCCGAATGTTTGATCAGTCCCTCAAGGGTGGTTTCATTCAAACCCAAATTTAAGACCGTATCCATCATCCCCGGCATACTTAATGGAGCGCCGGAACGAACACTTAAGAGTAAAGGATTTTTCGGATCACCAAACCTTTTTTCCATCAGATTTTCCAATTGGGAGAGGGATTTTTCAATTTCCGGAAAAAGCTCTTTAGGGAGAGTTTCCCCATTTTGATAAAACAAATCACAGAGGGCTGTGGTGAGAGTGAACCCGGGAGGAACGGGCAAACCCATGCGGGACATTTCCGCCAGATTGGCTCCCTTGCCTCCAAGGAGATCTTTCATCTTTGCAGAACCCTTTGATCCCTTGGGGCCAAAGTGATAAATAAACTGTTTAAAATCCCCTGTTAAAGCGGGTTTTTTTTGTTCTTTAGAAATTATCATTTAAATAACCTGTAAGAGAGGTGATAGGGATTCTCTCCTGAGTCATGGTATCCCTTTGACGAACAGTGACCTTTTCATCTTCCACACTTTCAAAATCCACAGTGACACACCAGGGGGTTCCCACTTCATCCTGCCGACGATAGCGTCTGCCAATTCCTCCAGACACATCGTAATCAGTAAACCAGTTTTTTTCCAGTGTCTGTTGAATTTTACGCCCCATTTCCATTAAAGGGTTTTTTTTGGAAAGAGGTAAAATGGCAACCTGAACAGGAGCCAGATTTTTATGCAGCTTTAAAACCACGCGCTTTTCTCCCTGCACCTCCTCTTCCGTGAGGGCATCGCACATCAGCGCCAGAAAAAGGCGATCGCAGCCAATGGAGGTTTCAATAATATGAGGCAGGAAGGATTTATTCTGAACCGGATCAAAATAAGCCAGATTCTTTCCAGAAAACTTTTCATGCTGAGACAGATCAAAATCCCCCCGATCATGAATCCCCTCCAGTTCGCGCCATCCCATGGGAAATTCATATTCAATATCCACGGCGGCCCTGGCATAATGAGCCAATTCTTTCGGTCCGTGGGGGTGAAAACGCAGCTTCTCTGAACGAAGCCCCAAACTTAAAAGATGTTTATGGCGTTCTTCCTTCCAAATATCAAACCACTTTTTTCCCTCCGTTGGAGAGATAAAAAACTGCATTTCCATTTGTTCAAACTCTCTCATACGGAAAATCAAATGGGAGGGAGTGATTTCATTTCGGAAGGATTTTCCAACTTGCGCCACCCCGAAAGGAAGGGGTTTTCTTGTGGCTTTTTGAATGTTTTGAAAATTCACATAAATCCCCTGGGCCGTTTCGGGACGAAGATAGACTTGCGCGCTCTCATCCTCCACGGGCCCCATAAAACTCTTAAACATGAGATTGAAGTTTCTCGGTTCCGTGATGTTTACCGACCCACATTGAGGGCAACGATCTTTCTGAAGAGGCTGTGCTTCCTTTTTTTTCTTCTTCTGAAGGAATACGGACTCTTTATCTTTAGCATTTTCATCAGATTTGGATTTAGCGGCTTCATCAGCTTTAGCGATCTTTTTATTCTCAGCCTGATAGCCGGGGTTGTGATCTTTATCGGGGATTGATTTTGTTTCTCTCAAAAAACGGTGCTTGCAATCTCGGCAATCAGACAGGGGATCGGTAAACCCCTCCAGGTGACCGGAAGCCTCCCATACCTTGGGATGCATGAAAATCCTGGAATCCAAACCCGTCATATCCGACCGGCGGGTCATCTGATTCCACCACTGCTGTTTAATATTCTGCTTGAATTGAACACCTAAGGGACCGTAATCCCAACAGGAGCCAAGCCCCCCGTAAATTTCACTGCTGGGAAATAAAAACCCTCTTCTTTTGCAAAGAGAAAGAAGAGAGGCCAGCTCTCCCGTATCCTTTTGATTTTCCTGTTTTAAATGGGGGGTCACACCCTACCTCTTGTTTAAAACGGTCCCCTGTAAAAGTTTCCGCTCCCGCTTTTTCATTTGGTTTGAGTTTTGAAGTCTTCTGTTGCAATTAAGATGAACCCTCCATGAGTGTATAAGGGGCAAAAGCTCAAGCAGGCGTTTTGCCATAGAGCGACTTGCAGCCGCATCCGTGTCAAAACCGAACTCACTTTTGAACCCTGTACATTCATGAAGGAAACCCTGTATTTATTCATTTTTGAAAACCTCAAAATTCAAACGGGATCGGCATAACCTCTCATCCGACCCGCCTGAGCCTCTGATATATATCCTGAAAAAACCTTTATGTAAAATGAAAATTTATAAGAGCGACTTTTTAAAGCGTGTTTATTCTTTACAAAATGGTTGCAAGCTGTTCTTCTGAAAAACGCCGGTTTGAATTTTTAAATCTCTTTTTCAAAGGAAGATAACAATAAATTTCTTTATCAAAAAAAATTTCCGAAAAATTCAAGTATAAATGTCTCTTACGGAGCGTTTTTTTCACAGTGAAACATAGGGAAATCATGATTTTTCTTCTGAAAATTTTACAATTTCACACGGATGATCAGGGTTAAGTTTTAAGAGAGAAAAGGGAGCGTTTTTCATGGAGAATCTTTCAGCCTGAGAGATTTCAAAGCAGTTTAAAAGGGAGTTTGGTTTAATGCGGATACAGCAGGAAGGCATTAAAAGCCTGTTTTATACTGATCGTGTTTGAAATTTCACGAATTATTCCGGTCTGGTTTGAAATTTGAGATTTTTCAGAGGAAAGAAGGATTATACCCTTGGCTCACTTTATGTCAGCGGAAAACCACAAAACTCAAACCGAATCGGCATAAATTGAAAACAAAGTTATAGGCCGTTTTTAGAGATGCTCTCTAAAAATGGTAATACTTTTTTTTAAAATATCTATCCTCCGGTTTGAAATTTTCCGGTTCTTCATAAGAAAAAATGCTTACACCCTTTATAACAGACTATAGGGGTCAAAAATTCAAACATGCGTTT